>CAYPJI010000057.1:10672-10898 GCA_964411045.1 uncultured Methylobacter sp.
AATCGGACGCAGGCGAACCTGCATCACCCAAGGCACCGGCCGTTCCCACCAGCGCCACAATCGCCAGCGGGCCAAATCCCAGTGACAGCGCCAGGGGAACGTAGATCGCCGCGATGATGGGGATGGTGGAGAACGAGGAGCCTATGCCCAGGGTTACTAGCAGCCCCACCAGCAGCATCAGCAGCGCCGCCAGCGGCTTGTTGTTGCCGATCAGGTCGGCCGTACT
>CAYPJI010000058.1:0-10861 GCA_964411045.1 uncultured Methylobacter sp.
GTTCTCTGTTGGAGCTGATTATCAGTTAGCTCCCTGGAATCCACTATGAGCCATTTTCAAATGTGCAAGTCCTCCTGGCCGGCTTCGTCGCTTTCCAGCCCCGCCTGTTCGGTAATGCTTTTAGGAAACGTCTTTTTGACCTTGACGCCCAGGTCGACAAAGCTGCTGGCCTGGCGGATCAGGTTGCCGTTGCCGCGCGTCAGTTTATTCATGACGCTGTCATAGGTCGCGTTGACCGTGCTCAGCTGCCTGCCCAGCCTGTCGAGATCATCGACAAACCCGCGGATTTTGTCATAAAGAATGCCGGCTTTGTCCGCTATGGCCCGGGCATTCTCGTTCTGACGCTCGTAGCGCCAGATATTCTCGATCGTGCGCAGGGTCGCCAGCAGCGTGGTCGGCGTGATGATCACGATCTTGTGCTCAAGTGCATCGGTGAACAAGCGCTCGTCGGTCTGGACGGCGGCGATGAAGGCCGGCTCGATCGGCATGAACAGCAGGACAAAATCCAGCGACCGCAGGCCTTTCAGGCTGGCATAGTCTTTCCGGCTCAAGCTCTTGATATGCTCGCGCACGGCGTCCGTATGCTGCTTCAGGGCCAGCGCCCTTTCCTGGTCGTCTTCGCTGGAGCAGTAGCGTTCATAGGCCAGCAACGACACCTTGGAATCAATGATGATGTCCTTGTCCTCAGGCAGGCGGATGATGACATCGGGCTTGAATAGCCGGTTGTCCTCGTCTCTGAACGCGCCCTGGGTTTCGTACTCGATGCCCTTGCGCAGCCCCGACTGCTCCAGCACTTTTTCCAGGATCATCTCGCCCCAGTTGCCCTGGGCTTTCTTGTCGCCTTTCAGGGCGCGCGTCAGGTTCAGCGCTTCCTGGTTCATCTGCGCCGTATCGCGCCGCAACGAGACGATCTCCTCGCGCAGGGAAATGCGGTCCTTGTTTTCATTGTCGTAAACCGTCTCGATGCGCTGCTTGAACTCGCCCAATTGCTCGCGCAGCGGCATCACGATGTGGTCGAGGCTGGCTTTGTTGTGTTCGGTAAACTGCCGGCTGCGCTCGTCGAAGATTTTGCCGGCCAGATTCTCAAACTGGGTTTTCAGCCGCGCTTCGGCATCCTGCAACAGCGCCAGTTTTTCGGCCGCATGTCTGGCCTGCTCGTCCATGCGCGCCTGCAATTGGGCATTTTGGGCCTGGGCCTGCATCAAAAGCTGCTGATACTGTTTTACTTCGGCTTCGCGGCCTTGCAGTTGCTTTAATTTTTCTTCGGCGACAGCCAGATCGGTCGACAGCCGTGCGATAAGTGCTTTATTGCGGCCATTGAACAGGCCCATCACGACTGCGCCTATTAAAGTACCGATTAAGGCCAATACCCAGGCGGGTATGCTATTGAGCAAATCCATATTACATCTCGGATTTCAGAACGGGGCGATAGCGCCGGGTTCGTACTCGGATCTGGGCACGAACCGCAAGCGGCTATCATTCTATTATAAACGCTTGAAGATGGCTTCGGCGGTATCGAGCGTCTGATTCAAGTCCTCTTCCGTATGCGCGATGGATACAAACCCGGCTTCGAAAGCCGACGGCGCCAGATAAACGCCTTGTTCCAGCATGGCATGGAAGAAGCGCTTGAACAGGTTCTGGTCGCATTGCATGGCCTGGGCAAAGCTCGTTACCCGCTCGGCTTCGGTGAAAAACAGCCCGAACATGCCGCCGACGGCATTGGTGCTCAATGCGATGCCGGCCTGTTGGGCGCGCTGCTTCATGCCGGCGGTCAGTTTTTCGGTTTTTGCCGTCAATTCTTCAAAGAAGCCGGGGCGCGAGATCAGTTCCAGCGTCTTCAAGCCGGCGGCCATCGCGACCGGATTGCCGGACAGCGTACCGGCCTGATAGACGGGACCCAGCGGCGCCAGGCATTCCATGATTTTCCGCTTGCCGCCGAAAGCGCCGACCGGCATGCCGCCGCCGATGACCTTGCCCAGCGTGGTCAGGTCGGGAGTGATGCCATACACGCCCTGAGCGCCGTGCAGGCCGACCCTGAAGCCGGTCATGACCTCATCGAAGATCAGCACGCTGCCGTACTGATCGCAGACCTGGCGCAAAGTTTCCAGAAAGCCCGGCACCGGCGGAATGCAGTTCATATTGCCGGCGACCGGCTCGACGATAATGCAGGCGATCTGTTCGCCAATTTCATTAAACAGCGTTTTGACCGCGTCACTGTCGTTATAGGACAGGGTTATAGTATTTTCGGCGAAGGCGGCCGGCACGCCCGGCGAGCTCGGTACGCCCAGCGTCAAGGCGCCGGAGCCGGCCTTGACCAGCAGGGAATCGGAATGGCCGTGATAGCAGCCTTCGAATTTGACGATCTTGTCCCGACCGGTATAGCCGCGCGCCAGCCGGATCGCGCTCATGGTCGCTTCGGTGCCGGAGCTGACCATTCTGACCAGATCGATGGGCGGCACCAGCTCGATCACGCGTTCGGCCATGCGGGTCTCGATTTCGGTCGGCGCGCCGAAGCTCAGGCCTTTCTCGGCAGCCGCCTTGACTGCTGCGATGACTTCGGGATGGGCATGGCCTAACACCATAGGCCCCCACGAGCCGACGTAATCGATATAACGATTGTCCTGGCTGTCATAGATATAAGGACCGCTGGCCCGGTCGATAAAAACAGGCGTGCCGCCCACGCCGCTGAAAGAGCGCACGGGCGAATTCACGCCGCCCGGAATGACGCGTTTGGCATCGGAAAATAAAACAGCTGCTTCAGTCATAGTTTCTTTGGTTTTAAGTTAATTTTCAGTGACGTAAAGGATAGGGGAACTTGACTATGATTGGAAGGGGTTTATTGTGATCAGGATGCGTGCGTTGCCGCACAGATCGGTTTTTTCTTCTACATTAGGTTGGTGGCAAATACTGATAAACAGGCTCGGCTTGAGACGGAAAAGGGGAAAACATGCGCTGGTTTTTAACGTTACATGGCCTTGTGCCAGCTTGCCGGTACGGTTTGCTGCCGGCAGGCATGCTTCTACTGATTGAGCCGGCTCAGGCGCATGAGGTGATTGAAGGGGCGGAGGCAACACGGCTGCCGATAATCTTCAGCGAACTGCTGTTGGCTACGCTCTGGCTGGCCTACTGCGCTGGAGCGCGGCGCGTGCGGCCGACGGCCGGGCGATGGTGGGCATTTCAAGGGGCCAGCCTGATTGCAGCGTTGATCACATTCGGCCCTTTGGATGACTGGATCGAAGGCGGTTCGGCCAAGCATATGATTCAGCATCTGTTGATTATAGCCGTGATTGCGCCGCTTTATGTGGCGGCGCGGCCGTTGTCGCAGTGGGCGGGCGCATGCGGACAATCAGCCATCCGGTTGTTCAAGCCGCTATTGCGCCTGAGCCGTTATCCGGTCAGGACGAGCGGCTTGCAGGCTGTCATGATCTGGTTCTGGCATGCACCAAAGTTTTACAATCTGGCATTGGCCAGCCCCTGGTGGCATTTTGTCGAACATGCCAGCTTCGCGCTAGGCGCCGGCCTTTTCTGGTGGTCGGTATTGGGCCGGCACAGCGCAACGGCCTTGCCGGCTCTGCTGTTTACGTTTATGCACATGGGCATGCTCGGCGCTCTGCTGACTTTCGCGCAGACGCCCTTATATGATGACAGGCTCGATCTTCAGGATCAGCAGCTCGCCGGCCTGATCATGTGGGTGCCGGGTGGGCTGCCGTATCTGATTGCCGGTGCCTGGTGCGGTTTGCGCTGGTTCCGGCAGTTAACGCTGAGGTCTGGATAGATCCTGCCCCAACGCCTCGCGCAACAGCGAAACCTCGCGTGTTGTAACCGGCGATGCAACATTGCCCCAGGTATTGCGGATAAAGCTCAGGACTTCGGCGATTTCAAGGTCGGACAGTTTTTGGGCAAAACCGGGCATTTTTTCGGATTTCGACCCTTTTTGAGTCTGCGTGATCTCGCCGCCTTGCAGCGTCAGATGGATCAGCGACGTAGGGTTGCCGGCGAGCACGGACGGATTGCCGGCCAGCCTCGGAAATTTGCGCGCTTCGCCCTCACCGGTAGCCTTATGGCATTTGGCGCAGAATGACTGATAAATGCCGACGCCCGGCCGCTCGATTTCGCCGGTCACGATCGCCGACAGCTCTATGGCGACGGCCGGCGCATCGGGCTCATAGGCGGCCTTTTCGCTCCGGGCCGGCAGGGACTTCAGATAGTGGGCAATAGCCTTGAGGTCCTGCTTGCGCAAATACTTCGTGCTGTTTTCAATCACCTCCACCATATTGCCGAAAACCACGCCCACATCGCTGTGGCCGGTTCCCAGAAAATCAGCGATGGCTGCTTCCGAGAAACGGCCCAGCCCTGAAGCCGGCGCGCCGGTCAGATTGGCCGCAAACCAGTTATCGACGACCGCGCCAGTCAAATAGAAAGGCGAGGCTTCCGTATAGCCTTTTTCCTGGAAGGCCAGGCCGCGCGGCGTGTGACAGGCGCCGCAGTGGCCCAGGGACTGCACCAGATAGGCGCCCCGGTTCCATTCGGCGTCGCGCTCCGGGCTCGGTTCAAAGCGCTCATGGTTGACGAAGAGCATATCCCAGAACAACAGCGTCCAGCGCTGGCTGAACGGGAAGGGCAGCCGGGTTTCGGGCGGCCGGTGCCTGACCGGTTTCACTTCCTTCATGAAATAGTCGTACAGGGCGCGGATATCGTCGTCCGTTATGGCCGCGAACGAGGCATAGGGCATGGCCGGATACAGGCGCTTGCCGCCCCTGGCGACGCCGTCCCTGAGCGCGCGGCTGAAATCCTCCAGCGTGTAGCGGCCGATGCCGGTTTCAGGGTCCGGTGTGATGTTGGTCGAATAGATGATTCCGAAAGGCGAACTGATCGGCAGGCCGCCGGCAAAAAGCGCGCCTTCCGTTCCGGCCGTATGGCAGGCCACGCAATCGCCCGCTCGGGCCAGGTAAGCGCCGCGGCTGGTTTGTGCCATGGCGAAGCCCGGCAGCAGCATCGCATAAAGACAGATCAACAGCCTTGTTATGCGATTCAATGCCAGGAGCTGCATGGCGACACCAATAAGGCCGCACAAGCCGTAAACAGCACCGCCATAGTGAAAATGAAGCTCGACATGGCGCCCAATTTGGCCAGAAACTGGGTTCGGTCGTCCCGCTCTTCCAGTAACGGCGCACGTGTCCGTCGGCACAAAGTCCAGGCCATGAAGGCCGACAGCAGGGCTATTGCCAGACAGGAGCCGCTGATCAAGGCCAGCGTGGCCGGCAGCCCCTGCCAGACCGGTTCGGGCAGCGGCATCTGATAGGGATAGCAGGCATGAGCGGCCAGCGGCTCGCTTAACGACAGCTGCGCCACCCAGGCAATCGGCGCGCCGAACAGCGCCGTCAGCAGGCGCAGAGCGCTTATTCGGCCGGGTTGTTTAAATGAAGCGGGGGCATCGGCGTACACGGCATCTCCTAAAAGAGGTAGGGCGTCAGATACAGCGTGGTGAAGACGAACAGCCAGACCACGTCGACGAAATGCCAGTAGACGCCGCCGATCGTGACGGCGGCATAACGCCGGTCGTCAAAATAGCCGAGCGCGGTCCAGAGCAGCAACAGCAGCAGGATCACCAGCCCGACGGCGACATGCAGCAGATGAAAGCCCGTGATCGTGAAGTACAGCGAATCATACAGATTCGCCGTCATGTCATAGTGCTTGTGGCCCCACTCCCTGAACTGAATCATGACAAAGCCGGCGCCCAGCAGGATGGCCGCGGCCATCGATGCCAGGCTCCACTGTAATTGCCGGCGCCGGAGGCAGCGCTCGCCGGCCCAGACAAAAACGCTGCTGGCCAGCAATATCGCCGTGTTCAGGCTGGCTATGCCCAGTTGCGGCAGGCCTTCCGGCGGCCAGTGCTGCTGCGTTTGCGAGGCCAGATAGAAGTAGGAAAACAGCAGATACCCGAACAGCGCGCCTTCGGTCACGATCAGAGCCAGCAATCCCCACCAGCCGCCGGCGCGCTTGCCTTCGCTGCCGACCGGCAGCGGCCTGTCCAGTTGCATGATTTCAGACATGGGCGACTCCTTTGTCGGGTTTAGCGGCCGGCACACGCTGAACCAGCGCCTTGCTCGGCCACAGCCAGACAATCAGCGACAGGCTGGAAGCCATGACCATCAAGCCGGCAAAATCCCAGGCCTGCAGCAGCAGGCCTGCAAAGATCAGGCTGCTGAACAGCCCGAGAAAGAACGGCGCATAAGAGTCTTCCGGCATTTTCAGAATAACGTCCGGCCTGGCGTCGAGCGGCGTCGTGCCCAGCGTTTCGCGCCCTTCCATGAGCAGATAGCCGGTCTCGAGACTGGAGCGGCCGTAGCCTTCGTCCAGCCAGTCTTCCCATAAAGGATGGCGGCTGGCGATGACAGGGATGACGGCGAAATTGTAAGCCGGCGGCGGCGAAGGCACGGCCCATTCCAGCGTCGGCGCCTGCCAGGGGTTTTCCGCCGCCGGAGCGCCGCGTCTCAGGCTGATTAAGACATTAATCAGAAACAGCAGCAGGCCGAGGGCGAACATGAATGAGCCTGCCGTTGTAATCAGGTTGACCGTATTCCAGCCCATATTGGGCGCATAGGTATAGATCCGGCGAGGCATGCCCAGCAGGCCGGCGATGTGCATCGGGAAGAAGCCGGCATTGAAACCGATGAACATGACCCAGAAACTCCATTTGCCTAACGTTTCGTTCATCATGCGGCCGAAGAACTTGGGGAACCAGTAATAGATGCCGCCCACGACCGGAAACACATTGATGCCGAGCAGGACATAATGCAGATGCGCGACGACGAAATAGGTCTCGTTGAGTTGGAAATCCAGCGGCACGGCCGCGGTCATGACGCCTGACAGTCCGCCGATCACAAACAGCAGCACGAAACCGGCGAAGAACAGGAACGGCGTATTGAAGACCGGGCGGCCCAGCCAGATCGTCGCGATCCACGCGAACACGGCGACGGCGCTGGGGATCGAGATGACCATGCTGGTGGCGCCGAAAAACGACAGCGCCAGCGTCGGCAGGCCCGTGGCGAACATGTGATGAACCCAGACTCCGAAGCCGAGCAGCATGGTCGCCATCGTGGATAAGGCGACAGGCGCGTAGCCGACCAGCGGCCGGCGGCAGAACGTCGGCAGCGCATCCGACACGATGCCCATGGCCGGCAGCACGACCACATAAACCCAGGGATGCCCGAACATCCAGAACAGGTGCTGCCACAGCAGCGGCTTGCCGCCGTTCACGACATCGAAGAAATGCGTGCCGAACTGCCGGTCCAGCCAGAGCATGAAGAAGGCCAGGCTGACGACCGGGACGGCGAACACATTGGCGACCGACGCCGTCAGCGTGCCCCAGACCAGGATCGGCACGCGGTCGATGGACATGCCGGGCGCGCGCAGCCGGAACAGCGTGACGATGAAATTGATCGAGCCGACCGTCGTCGAAATGCCCAGCAGCACCATGCCCAGCGCGTAGACATCGATGTTGGGGCCGGTATCGTACAGGCGATCGGTCAGCGGCACGTAATTGAACCAGCCGCCGTTCGGTGCCTGACCCAATGGAAAGCTGGCGTACAAGAAGATGCCGGCGAACAGGAACAGCCAGTACGACAAGGCGTTGAGGCGCGGGAACGCCATGTCCCGCGAGCCGAGCATGAGCGGCCATAAATAATTGGAAAAGCCCGACAATACCGGCAGCGCGTACAGGAAAATCATCGTCACGCCGTGCATCGTGAACAGCTGATTGTACTGCTCCGGCGTCAGCAAGGTCTGGTCCGGCTGCGCCAGTTGCAGGCGCATGAGCAGCGCCTCGACGCCGCCCAGCAGCAAGAACAGGAAAGCCGTGGCCAGATAGCGCAGGCCGATGGTTTTATGGTCCACCGTCGACAGCCAGCCGCGCCAGCCGGGCTCGGTTTCCCACAGGCCGGCCAGGCGTATTTCGGCGTCCGAACCGGGCGGGGCGCGGCCCATCTCGGGCATGCGGATGAGAGAGCTGTCGGCGCTGTCTGTCATGGCGTGCATCCTTAATCAAGAGTCGATAAAAAGGCCGACAGCGCAGTCAGTTCGGCCGGCGACAAGACCATATTGGGCATGCGTGCGCCCGGCTTGATTTCCTGGGCGTGGGTGATCCAGCGCTCCCGGTGCTCGGGCGTATTGGTCAGCGTGCCGGCGGCGATCAGGCGGCGCGATTTCAGGTGCGTCAGATCGGGCGCATGGGCGCCTATGGCTTCGGTGCCGCGAATCGAATGGCAGCCCGAGCAATGCTCCATAAACACTTTCCAGCCGGCATCGGCATCGCTTGCAGGCGGCAGGACTACCCGTCTATGTTGGGCGGTCTGCCATTGCCGGAATTCGGCGGGATTTTGTGCAACCACTTCCAATGCCATATGCGCATGCTGAAGCCCGCAGTACTGCGTGCATTCGCCGCGATAGACGCCGGGGACATCGGCTTGCAGCCACTGCCGGTTGATCAGGCCCGGAATCATCTGCGTCTTGCCGGCCAGCACCGGCACCCAGAAGGCGTGTATGACATCGGCGCTTTTCAGCTTCACCAGAACGGGCACGCCGACCGGGATATGTATTTCGTTGGCCGTGACAAAATTGAGCCTCGGATCATCGTATTCATACTCGACTTTCCACCACCAGTCGTAGCCGGTAACGGTCAGCGTCAAGGCCGGCGCCTGCGGCGGCTTGGCGACTGTATTCAGCGCGATCAGTGCATAAACGGCCATGGCGAGCAATAGGCAGGTCGAGATGCCGGTGCCGATATAAACCCACCGCAGCCCTTTGTCGGCATCGTCAATTTTGCCGTTGTTCTGCGGACGTTTATGAACCAGAGCGCCTGCCAGGAGGCCGGCAACGATAAGAAAAACCACGACCACGATGGATGTAAATACCCAGCCCAGATGCAGCGTCGGCATTGAGGCAGGGCCGTAGCTGTGCAGGAAATAGTTGAGCGGCGCGATTTCCTTCTCTGACAGGACGATGCTCATGGCTGGCACGGCTTATATTGAATGCTTCAGTCGTCTTTGGGCAAGATGGCGCTGGGGACCTGCAAGATTGTTCATGTCTATCACTCCGTTGTTAAAACCATCAATCTGTGTCTTATGACCATAACTCGGTTCTCGCGTTCCGGGTGGGCACATTCAGGAGGCTGTCCTCTAAGGGATCTGATTTTCTTGGTCGAGGCCACTCTATCGAACTCGAGAAGCGCTTTATGTTCGACATCGAACTGACGGCAGCTGATTTCGGACCTAAAGTTGTCTTAGATCATGTATTGAATCCAGCTCTTCAGGCAGAGCTGGCCTTTGCCGAAAACTGATCCTTTGGGATTAGGGCTTGTTTTTTCAGTCTGGACGGCATGATTCATTAGATCACCGGCAGGCGGGGCAGGTTGACGCACAAACGCTTGTCTGACGAGATATTGCCGTTTCATTTCAGGGCATGCGCTATCCAGTATCCAGGTATCAGTCATGATCAATCGTCATCAATTATTTATCTGGAGAATGTGTTATGAAAGTAATCAAATGTTGTTCAGCCTTTGTTCTGGCTCTGCTATTAACATCACTGACCGGGACGGCGATGGCCGCTGAAACGACGGGGACGCAAGATGAAAGCGGCCGAACCGTAGGGGAGGTCATTGACGATGCCTTGATCACGACCAAGGTAAAAGCCGCCTTTGTGGATGATCCCAAGCTGAGCGCCTTCGCGATCAATGTGGATACCCACGAGGGCAAGGTGCAATTGAGCGGTTTCGTGGATTCTCCGGAGAATATCAGCAGAGCCGCCGAGGTTGCCCAAAAAGTTGAGGGCGTCAAATCAGTAACAAATAGTTTGCAGCTTAAAAACCCACTGTCAAAATAGGTTGGCTAGGGAGATGAAGGCATGAGTGATGGAGACGAAGGCCGGGCATCCGATAGCGGCGAGGACGTCCCCCACAGCGCCAGCGGCTGGCTGACCCGGCGGACGCTGGTCATTGTGGCTGTCGGCGCAGCGGTTATTGTACTGCTGCTGATGGTCTGGCAGGTGGCCCAGATTCTGCTGCTGGTTTTCGCGAGCCTGTTGCTGGCGCTGTTTCTGCGGACTCTGGCCGACTTCATCAGCCGCCGCACGCCTTTGTCCGAGGGCTGGTCGATAACGCTGGTGGTCGTGGTGCTGCTGGGGCTTTTTTCACTGATTCTGGTGCTGTACGGTCCCAAGCTCGCCGACGGTTTCTACCGCTTGTTCAAGGAATTGCCGTCGGCGCCGGAGCGGCTGCGCAGCGCGCTCGAACAGTACGAATGGGGACCGGCGTTTATGGATGCCTTGTCCCGGGCCGGCAGTTCCATGACCGATGCCAAGCAGCTGGCAAAAATCGCCGGGATCTTCTCGACCGCATTCGGGGCGCTCGGCAGCGCCGTGGTGGTGGCCGTGCTGGGCCTTTATTTTGCGGCTGATCCGAAAACCTACATCGACGGCACGGCGCATCTGTTTCCCCGGAAGCATAGAGCGCGCGTCTACGAGGCTTTCGACCGGCTCGGGCATACACTGCGCTGGTGGCTGCTCGGCCGGATCGCGGCCATGCTTATCGTTGGCGTACTGATCGGCATCGGGCTGGCGGCGCTGGGCGTACCGTTTGCCTTCATTCTGGGCCTGGTCGCCGCGATTCTGGATTTCATCCCTAATATCGGGCCGCTGATCGCCGCCATCCCGGCGCTGATGGTCGGACTGTCCCAGGACGGAACGACCGTGCTTTATATCGCCATCCTCTATTTCGTGGTGCAGTCTCTGGAAGGTTACTTGATCACGCCTTTTATCGAGCAGCGGGTCGTCGATCTGCCGCCGGCCCTGCTGTTGATTGCCCAAC
>CAYPJI010000059.1:0-10803 GCA_964411045.1 uncultured Methylobacter sp.
ACGCCCCATACTTTGCTTGTGTCCTTTGAGTGTTGCCATGTGACGCGGGGCGCGTCAGCCTCAAACGGGTTCGGACTGAGGAAGTGGGTGATGACTTGCTTATCGTTGTCATTGAACAGGGTGGCCTGCGGCCCGAAGAATGTCCAGGCAAAATCAGTGCCTGAAGGCAGGCAAATGTAGTCTTGAGTGCCTTCGGCATGACCCACCAGGAATGCTTTGTTTCCTGCCGGCACCTGAATATCGGAAGGCACGGGCGGTGGCGTGATAGAGTCGGCGTGGACCGGTTGCGGTAAAAGGACAGTGAAAGCCGCGGCGAGAGCAGCCGATACCAAGTAATTCTCGTGCTTTTTAATTCGAAGAGTAAACATGGAGTGTTCTCCTTTCTGTCAGGGGTGAAGATGAATGCCGTCAGGCATCTGATGCGACCAAGCTCAGCGCATTGGCAATCCAGGTCGACGCGATAATTCATTATCGTTGTGCCAGATTGAATTTCCTCTGTTTGAGCGGCTATTATTCCTTTTTTTAGCTGAACTTCTACCCGTGCTATTACTATTGGGCAATTACTGACGCTGAAGCAATCTTGAGCGCGGTGCACTCATGTAATTTGACTGCCTGCTCTGCCGGCCCAATCCTATGGGCAATGTTCCCGCCCTTAAGCACGGTAGCGCCTTAGCCACGGAGGCCCGTTGCCACCTGCGCCTATCTTGCGGATCGTTTCCCGGAGAAAAACCTGATCCCTCCGTCAGGTCATCCTGTTCGCGCCAGCTATTTCAGATGGCTATTTTTCGGAGCAGGCCCGTCTTACCAGGCTGTCGCCGCCAAAGCGCTCGGCTGACAAGTACCCGAGGGCCAAAGCGGTTTCGTCGGATTCGGCAGTTACAGCGCTACGCTCGATGCCCTTGAAAAGGCGCTAACGCCCGGACCCTACATTTGCGGCAAGCAATTCACCGCCGCGGATGTGTATATTGGCTCGCTGTTTGGCTGGGGCATGATGTTTGGCACGATTGAAAAGCGCCCGCTGCCTGACTGACGCTACAGTTTCTTTGCCTTGAATGGAAAAAACGGAGAAGATGTGTCGAAATTTTGTGATTAATAAACAGGCCACTCCAAGGAGCACAGCGCAAGTGCGGCACATCATTACATTCTCATGTTTTGCGGCGGCAATCATATTATATGCCGTTGGGGGCGCCTCGGGCGCTGTTGCATTCTTTGTTGCGGGACTGCTCGCTGAGATAGTGTTCTGGATTCGGCTTTTTCGGAACGAAGAAAGCGAGTAGCCATCTGGGTAGCCAGCGCCACGTTAACTTTACGTCATCAAAACTGGATCTGATAAACACCGGACTTTTCTGAGATGATTACAGGGATAGAAAACTATTTATCCCTGATTTTTTCAATTGGGTATCCGCCCCCTTGTTTCTAAACCACTCGGCGGCATTTTATCAATTGAGGTCTTCCTGCACGTCATGGCGACAAACTCCATTTTTTGCTGGATCTCATGGGGCGGAGGCGTTCCTGTGCCTTGAATTTTCTCAAGCAGCTTAAAATCATCATAACTCAGGCGGCCATACATATTCTTGCTGGCACAGCTACAGTAGTCCATGATTAAATTTTCAGGTACGCCGTAGTTTTTCACGGATGCCCGCTGACTGCGGTAACAATTTTCATAAATAGATTGCACAAGATCCCTCTCAAAGTTATTTATGCCAACTGGAGGGCGGGCACCGTTCGATGCTGGCGCGCTACCGTACTCCCTGCTGTAGCTACCGCCGTAGCCGCCATCGGAATATGTGCGGGGGTCTCTACCGTATCCTCTGCCATCATAATCGCCACCGTAGCCGCTATAATCCCTGTAGTCTCCGTAGTACCGGTAATCCCTGTCGTACTCTTCTGCTGAGGCGATAAGCGGACAACCTTGCAGACTCACGAAAGCCAAGGCCGATACAATTATGTATTGCCGGGCTCCGAATGGCTTCTTATTTTTGTTGGCGAGATACAAGATTCCAGTTAGCGCGCTGAAACACAGTAAATAGACACTCATCATTCCGGGCATGGTTTTAAAAAGGTGCGGTAAAAGCTAAAAAACAGTCTAGTATTGTATATCAACACAGCTTATAGCCTCGTATGCCAAAAAACTGATAAACCTTTCTCGAAAGTCATTTTTATCGGCCTGGGTCGAGCAAACTGTGAATTGTTTGCCGGATCTCATCAAGAGGGCATTCAGCTAATTGTTTGTACAGTTTGCAGGATACCCGCTAAATTTATATTAGGAGCGCATCATGAAATTGCCGGTTATAAAAATGCTTTGCGTCATTGCACTGTCTGGCGCTGTCGGCATGGCGAATGCTGATGAAGGTAAGGATGAATCGGGAAAGGGAAAGGGCAGGCATTCCTATGCGAGGGACTGGGAGCCTGATAAAGGCCGGCGCGATGACCGCTGGGAGGGTGGTGATCATGGATCTTACTTCCATGAGCATGGCTATGCCCATCTGGATATCCCGCCGGGGCACTATCCGCCTCCGGGCGAATGCCGAATCTGGTATCCGGATCGCCCAGCCGGCCATCAGTCACCCTCGTGACCTTCCAGGCCGCGTGCATATCGATGTGTATGAGCCGGATTATCCTGGCAGGGCTCATGTCATCGGCGAATTTGACATCGGTTCAGGTCAATTTATACGGATCATCCTGAAAGATTGATAACCAAACCAGTCATCATACGGGACATTTGCTGGCGGTGCGGGCAAATGTCCGGTGAATTTCCAGCTTATTTGATTACAAAAAGCAAAATACCGACTGCCGCAAAGAGCGGCCTGTCAAGCTCATGCCAATCGGTGCATTTGCTGTTTATTGAAAAGCAAAACCCGCTGTTCTCCAGGCCTCTGCGCCGCCCTCAAGATTGAACAGGTTACGGTAACCCAATTCATGAAGGGATCTTGCCGCCGCATTTCCCATAGGACCGCCTTTGCAATAAAGATAAATGGCCGTATTTTTGTCTTTGGGCAGTTTGTCCTTGTATTTCTCGATTTCGTTGTAAGGAATAACAAGGTCGGTGCCTTTTATATGCGGCTGTTCGGGTATATGGACATCCACCAGGAATATATCCTCGCGCTGCATGATCTGGTTTAATTCAGTTGCATTGATCATGTTCAGATAATCCGGCTTTTGAAACGAACAACCAGACGTGAGCAGGATAAAGGCAATAATGAGATAAAGTTTTTTCATAATCACGGCTCTGGAATTCATAGGGAAGTCAACTCGTCCATACTGAGCAGATAAAATATAAGCTGTTGATTTAATTGGCCATCATAAGCCAACAAAACAATAGCTATGGTTATTGGACAAGTATATTGGCTTTAACTATCACTGACAACTTTATCAAAACTGCGGCCAGCACCGGGTTTGCTGCACTGCGGCAATGGCTTCAGCCGTCGCCCGCCCGCGAAAGGCCTGCTTGAGATAATCGTGACTAACTGAGCCCGGACACGCTCTGCGCTCCAGAGCAGATGCTTATGCGGCTTTCTGATGTTATACGGCCGGACATAAAACAAAACCCTTGCCCGGTATTCCCGAGCAAGGGTTTTAGCTTTATTTAATGCGTCGGTCTGCCGGCGCAATCAACTCTTAGTGAGTGGATGTGTAGATCTGCTTAATTTCTTTATAACGGTTAGCCGCATCAGTCAGTGTTTCCTTGGCGGATGCCAACTCATTGTTCTTGAGCTCGGTACGCGCTTTCTTCAAAACGTTGCTGGCCTGATTGCGTTTTAAGTCCAGCGCATTATTGGCGATGTCTTTTTGCAATTGGCGGGCATCGCCGACCATATCGACCAGCTTCTCGTTGTCTGTACCATTGTCCAGAG
Source organism: uncultured Methylobacter sp. (assembly GCA_964411045.1). Taxonomy (GTDB): domain Bacteria; phylum Pseudomonadota; class Gammaproteobacteria; order Methylococcales; family Methylomonadaceae; genus Methylobacter. The sequence continues at coordinate 3,855 of CAYPJI010000059.1, forward strand.
CCGTAATCGTCTCTTCGACTTTCGCCAGTGTATTGTCGATCGCAGCCTTAACGTCCTCATTCGTTGGATTCGCGGCGGACGCGCTGAATGATGCGGTTGCCAGCGCCGCGGCAATAATGGAAGAAGTCAGAAATTTGTTGAATACGTTCATGGGGTAAACCTCATAATAAATAAATAATTTGTTTTTCACTTGGCGATTAACAGAAGGCTTAGAGAGCTGAACCGGCTCATGTTGATTACCAAGCATGGTGAAAATTCTAACATATTTTGTTCTAATTAGAACAAATTTTGTTAGAATTTAAATTATTTATTTGAACATCACGCTTTTTTCAAGTGAGCCATTCTTAACCATGAATAAAATTGTCTTTTATTATCATATAGTTGAAAGATTTCCGCAGCGTCAGGCATACGCATTCGATAAGGTCGTGATAAATGCTCAGCTTCAGCCTTATGGCTGGCAAGCCTTGCCGTAAAAATGAATGGAATTGTTTTTGGAAGAGAAAACCACAGCTTTTTTAGGGAAATAACTTCCAAAAACATTAAAAAACTTGAGGTTATTATTAATCAAGGGTACCATTTAGTTCTAACTACAACTATTTTATCTGAACATTATGAATTCGCCATCAACATTTCCAAGCGTACTGCGAGAGTTGACGCGGACGCATCAGACCTTTTTGGCCTACGCAGCCTCTCATGTGCACACATTGGATCTGACACTGCCTCAGTTCGATATCATCCTGACCCTGGGCAATACGGCCGGCATGACCTTCAAACAGCTGGGCGAGAAGACCATCATCACCAAAGGCACTTTGACGGGCATCATCAACCGTCTCGAGGATAAAGGACTGGTTCAACGCATGGCTTCCAAGTCGGACGGCCGCAGCCAGATCGTGCGGCTGACAGGGGCTGGCGTGGCCCTGTTCAAGCGTGCTTACCCCGAACATCTGGAATTCATCTACCGGATATTCAATGATTATTCGCCGGAAGACGTCGCGGTGCTTGAATCGGCTCTACTGCGGTTACATGAAGCAGTCACTGCGGCGCGCGGCGAGATAAACAATAAACCGATCGATGAAACCAGCGAATAGGCGATCAAAACGCCATTCCCGCCTGTTTTTTAATAGCCGCACGAATTCATAAAGCGGACCTTTGCTTATCGGCGCGGGCCCGGCGCCAGTTAATTCCGCCGCTCGACAGAACATGTCGGGAGAGGCGTCCGTGATTTATCGCAAAATCAGCACCGAATGCGGGCCGAAGCTCACAGCTTCATCGGCAGCGCACCAATAACCGCTTGATCCATAATGCAATCAGTGAGAAGCTGTCATTTTGTTCTCTTTTTGTTCTCTTTTTCTGGCATTTTGGGCCATTTTTGGTAAGCTGACAAAAAACAAAAAGGAACGACGATGCATCAATTGTCCCGGCGACAGCGGCAAATCCTTGATTTCCTGCGCAACAATCCCGACAAATTTCCGTACCCGCCAACACTGAACGAACTTTGCGCGGCGCTGGGCATGGCCTCCCGGGGCTCACTGCACAAGCATATCTCGGCCTTGATAGAAGCGGGACTGGTGGAACCGCTTGCAGGCCAGAAGCAAGGCGGCATCCGCCTGACCATCAAGGCGAAACGCAACGAGGACGAGGGTGAGCAGCGCCTGCCTTTTGTCGGCAAGATTGCCGCCGGCAAGCCGATCGAAGCCGTCGAACATGTCCACTACATGGCCGTGCCCGAAGTCCTGAGAAGCGATAAGCCCTGCTACGTGCTGCAGGTCAAAGGCGATTCGATGATCGAGGCCGGCATTTTCGATGGCGACTGGGTAGTCATCGAGCAGCGCAGCCATGCCCACAACGGCGAGATCGTCGTAGCCTTGATCGAGAAAGCCGAAGTCACCTTGAAATATATCGAACAGGCACCGGACAAGGTGCTGCTGATCCCGGCCAACGCCAGCCTGGCCGCAATGGCTTATCATCCGGAGCAAGTCGAAATTCAGGGCGTACTGGTCGGGCAAATGCGCAGTTACCGTTCATCACTGACTAAATAAAGGGGGAGAACCATCATGACAAGAAGAATTCATATGCAGGATCAGGTCGGCGCCAACAAGATCGAGGAGATCATGCGCCATAACTACGGTCAGTGCGCCATGGAACAGTGGACGCTGAAGTTTGCGCTGGTTGGGGTGTTTCTGTTACTGGGCGTATCCTGGTAACTGATATCATGCACGGCGGGCGGATTTTTTATGCCGCCCGCCACGCCAGGCACTGCGGGCGCTCTAGGCGAAGTTGCCTCCACAGGTTTTAAGATCGCTTGTTCGGCGGTTGAACAGGCAAGCTGCGTAAATCCTGTCACATTTAACGCTAGCCGATTCCGCCGATCCGATTGAATACTTTGCCGATGCGGCTGCCGGAGGCGATTTACGGCAAGCTAAATGCCAGAGCATCAAGCCGGCAGGAATCTTTCACTGAACACCTGCTCGATCGGCACACCTTGAGAGCGGGCAGCCGATTCGGCGGCATCAATCAGGGCGGGCGGTCCGCAAAGGTAGATGTCGGGCCGGGCATTCAGGCCGTCCAGGTCCTGAGCCAGCGCATCCACCGGCGTGCCGCAAAAGCCCTGCCAACCCTGGTCCGGCTTCCACACGCACAAGATTACCTGGAGCAGGGGCAGTTCCGCCTTTAACGCTTCCAGCTCCGTCAGGCAGAACAGCTCTTCGACCCGGTTGACGCCGAAATAGAGCCGGGCCGGATGCGGTTCCTGAAACTCGGCCATGCGCCGGAGCATGGACAGCATGGGCGCCAGTCCGGTGCCGCCGGCCACAAACCAGCGCGGTCTCAGGCCGTTTTCGCTCAGGCCGAAGGCGCCTTGGGGGCCGTGCACGATCAGCGTCTGACCGGCATGGGCCTGTTCCCGCAGCCAGGTGGAGAAAAGCCCGCCGGGCTGGAGGCGGATCAGGAATTCCAGCCTTCCCTCCCAGTTGCCCGTGTTGGCGAGCGAGTAGGCGCGCCTGATGGCCTGCCCCGGCACTTCCAGTTCCACAAACTGGCCAGGCTCGAATTCGGCCACGTTGCCGCCGTCGTCGCCCGGCGCGAGGTGCAACGTCAGGCGCACAGTGTTCTCGCCGACCGGCTCGATGGCGGTAATTTCGGCGTTGCGGCGCCGGATTTCGCCCAACAGGATGCGGTCATGGTCAAAAGGCAGGGCGACGCTCAGGTCGCTGAGAGGCGAGGTACGGCAGAGCAGGACGCCGCCGCGCTCCGCCGCGCCGGCCGGCAGTGCGGCGGGATTGTGCTCGCCCAGGCTATAGTCGCCGCGCGTGACGTCGGCATAGCAGGCGCCGCAGCTGCCCTGACGGCACTGGGAAGGCAGCACGATGTGCGCGTCGGCGGCGGCCTCCAGCAGGCTCCGGTCGTCGTCGCAATCGAAACGGAGCTGCTCTCCGTCGCGGGTCGTGAGTTCAATGGTATGGGTGCTCATGTTTTCTTAGGCTCCAAATAGGGATGATGCGACCGGGAACGCGCAAGCCTCCCGGCCGCATAGGCAATCAAGCGGCTTTCGGCGCCAGCGCGGCGTCGATGTCGGCCTGGGCCGTGGTGATGGGCTGGATCCCGAACCTGTCCACCAATGCCTGCACGAGGTTAGGCGTCAGAAAAGCCGGCAGCGTGGGGCCGAGGCGAATGTTGCGGATGCCCAGCGCCAGCAGGGTCAGCAGCACGGCGGCGGCTTTCTGCTCGAACCAGGACACCACCAGCGACAAAGGCAGATCGTTCACGTCGCAGTCGAAGGCTTCGGCCAGCGCGGCGGCCACCTTGATGGCGGAATAGCTGTCGTTGCACTGCCCCATGTCGAGCAGGCGCGGAATGCCGCCGATAGCGCCGAAGTCATGTTGATTGAAACGGTATTTGTTGCAGCCCAGCGTCAGCAAGACGGTATCACTGGGGGCTTTCTCGGCGAATTCGGTGTAGTAGTTCCGGCCGGGCGCGGCGCCGTCGCAGCCGCCGATCAGGAAGAAGTGCCGGATGGCGCCGGATTTCACCGCGTCGATGACCTGGTCCGCAACACCCAATACGGCATCGCGCCCGAAACCGATAGTGATGGTTTTTTCAGCCTCGGCTGTTTCCTTGAAACCGGGCAAGGCTCGCGCGGCCTGGATCAAGGGCGCGAAATTCTTGTCGCTGATATGGCGCACGCCGGGCCAGCCTACCGGGCCGGCGGTGAAGATGCGCTGACGGTACTGGGGCTGCGGCTCGATGATGCAGTTGGAGGTCATCAGGATGGGGCCGGGGAAGTCGGCGAAGTCCTGCTGTTGATCCTGCCAGGCGCCGCCGTAATTGCCCGCCAGATGCGGATAGGCCTTGAGTCTGGGGTAGGCGTGGGCGGGCAGCATCTCGCCGTGCGTGTAGATGTTGATGCCGGTATCCCGGGTCTGCTCCAGCAGCGCCGCCAAATCGCCCAGATCATGGCCGGATACCAGGATGGCCTTGCCCGGAATCGGGGTTACGCGCACCTGGGTCGGCTGTTGCGCGCCGAAAGCGCCGGTGTTGGCTGCATCCAACAATTCCATCACGGACAGGTTCAGAGAGCCCAGGGCCAGAGACTGGTTGAGCAAGGCATCCGCGTCTGTGGGCTCTGAGCTCAGGAAATCCAGCGCATCCTCGACACCGGCGTAAACGGCCTCGCTTTCCTTGCCCAGCACATGAGCATGATGCGCGTAGGCGCAGACGCCCTTCAGGCCATAGAGCACCAATGACCGCAGCCCGATAATGTCGGGCCCCACCTGCTCGAGTCCGGCATTGATGCCTACGTCGGCGGCTTGCCCGAGCAGGCCCTCCGTGTCGGCCGCGGGCTGCCAGGCGGCAGGGCCGGTGAGGCTTTCAGGCGTTTTGCCCGCCGCCAGCGCGGCGGCTTCATAGCGAGCCTTGACCCGATCGCGTATCGAGGCGGTTTGCTGCAACAAAACGGTGAAGCGGGTGGCGTTGAAGTTGACGTTGGTCAGCGTGGTGAACAGCGCATACAGCATGAAGCCGCCGGCGTTGTTATCGGGCGCATTCAAAGCGCGCGCACGTTTAGCGTATTGGGCGATGCCCTTAACGCCGTGAATCAGTAAGTCCTGCAAATCGGAAGTGGTGGCGTCCTTGCCGCACATGCCTTTGGCAGACGCGCAGCCGCTGGCGGTTTCTGAGCGGTAGGTCTGTTCGCATTGGTAACAAAACATCGAATGTTCTCCTTGAGCTGGTTGAGTGAAAAACAAGTTTCAAGCCAACTTCTGCACTAACTGTGCCAAAAACACGATATTCGCGCCGGGCCTTTAAAACCTTACGCTTTGTACATGATTTAAGGTATAGTTGTCTTATTAACATCGCTGCATAGTTGTGTTTTTAACAACCTGGTTATCACTATGACGACAAATACCTTTCTCACTTCGTTGATTTCAGTGGTCGCGGACCTTTCGACGCAAATGCCGCCGGAGCAGCGCTATCAGCGCCTGTTGCAGCATTTGCGCCAGACTTTCCCATGCGATGCATCGGCATTGCTGAAACTGGAAGGCCGCCATCTGGCGCCGCTGGCAGTCAGCGGACTGTCGGATGATACGCTGGGACGGCGTTTTGTCATTGATGAACATCCGCGGCTGGCGCAAATTCTGGCTTCAGGTCAGACCGTGCGCTTCGCGGCCGATTCCGATTTGCCCGACCCTTACGACGGACTGATCGAGGCTGAGGACAGCCGATTGCTGGTGCATGACTGCATGGGCATCCCACTGTTCATCGACGGCGAGCCCTGGGGCATCCTGACGCTGGACGCGCTGAACGCCGGCACGTTTGACGGCATCGACCCTGTGCAATTCAATGCCTTCATCAGCCTGACCTCCGCGTCGGTCAAAGCCGCCGGGCTGATTTCATCCCTGGAGCAGCGGGTCAGCTATGTCACCCGCACCCTGAACAGACAAAATGCCGGACACAACCTGATCGGCGAAAGCGAAGGCATGCGGGCACTGCGCAATGAAATCTCCATCGTCGCGCCTTCGGAACTGGCGGTATTGATTCTGGGCGAGACGGGCGTGGGCAAGGAATTGGTCGCCCAGCGCATTCACCAGGAATCGATGCGCGCCGACCAGGTGATGGTGTACGTCAATTGCGCGGCGCTGCCCGAAAGCATTGCCGAGAGCGAGCTGTTCGGGCACAGCAAAGGCGCATTTTCCGGCGCCGTCAACGAGCGCGCGGGCAAATTTGAGCTGGCCGACGGCGGCACGATTTTTCTCGATGAAATCGGCGAACTGCCGCTTTCAATCCAGGCCAAACTGCTGCGCACCTTGCAAAACGGAGACATCCAGCGCGTCGGCAGCGATCGGCAGATCAAAGTCAATGTCCGCGTCATTGCCGCGACCAACCGCGACTTGCAGCAGGAAGTCGCCAACGGCCTATTCCGTTCCGATCTTTATCATCGCCTGGCGGTTTATCCCATGCTCGTGCCGCCTCTGCGGGAGCGGGGAAAGGACGTGCTGTTGCTGGCCGGCGCTTTCCTGGAAAAAAACCAGCAGCGTCTGGGCGTCAAGAAACTGCGCCTGGACGCGGGCGCGAAAAAAGCGCTGCTGGACTACCACTGGCCGGGCAATGTCCGCGAATTGGAACATCTGCTCAGCCGCGCCGCGCTCAAGGCGGCAACCCGAGGAAATCGCCAGTCGGGTATTGTCACTCTATCCGCCGCCTATCTGGATATAGCACCGGATTCGCCGGAAGAGCCAAGCAGTGCATTAGCGGATGTCTCGATCACCTCGACGGCGCCAATGGATTTCAAAGACGCGGTTGATGAATTTCAGCGCCGACTTGTCCAGCAGCAAATCGACCTGCACCAGGGCAACAGGGCGGCAGCCGCACGAACGCTCGGACTGGATCGAGGCAATTTTCATCGTCTGCTGAAACGCCTGGCCATTTAATAATTGAGCGATAATCAAACGCG
>CAYPJI010000060.1:0-2089 GCA_964411045.1 uncultured Methylobacter sp.
AATTTTTTAATGTTCGATGAAAAAATCTTTTATTCGAGATGGATCGTTGGTTTTTGACAGCATTAAAAACTTATGAAGCAAAGCGTTTTATGCAATTAACTCGCGCAAACGGGTTGCTATAAATAAGAAGCCTGTTGATAACCAACCCGCTGATTATACCCCAGGAAGCCTGCTGCCATTTCCTGGTTGGTTCACCAGCGTCTTATTGATCAATAACAGCGGCTAAACCCTGTTTTTCAAGCAAGGCATTCAGGTGCTCCCAACTCTGAAAATCGATAATCAACTGACCTTTGCTGTTGCGATTCACTTTTAATGATACCTTTGTCCCCAGCTGATCTGACAGGGCTTCTTCGAGGCGCCGGGCATCACCGTCTTTACGGTCTGCCGTTACTTTTTTAGCTGCAGGTTCTTCGTTTTCACGAATTGTTTTGCCAACCAGTTTTTCAGCATCACGAACCGACATCCGTTTTGTGATGATTTCGTTGGCCAGGATAATTTGTTGTGCTGCATCTATAGCCAACAGCGCCCGCGCATGCCCCATGTCTATATCACCCGCCAACAGCATGGTTTGTACGGGTTGGGTCAGGTTCAGCAAACGCAATAAATTACTTGTGGCAGAACGTGAACGGCCAATTGATTGGGCCGCCTGTTCATGTGTAAGACCGAATTCATCAAGTAATCGTCGTACGCCTTGTGCTTCTTCCAACGGATTCAGATCTTCGCGTTGAATGTTTTCAATCAACGCCATAATTGCCGCGTTTTCATCAGCAACTTCTTTAACCAGCACGGGCACTTCTTTCAAGCCTGCTATTTGCGCAGCACGAAAGCGACGCTCACCGGCGATGATTTCATATTTGCTTTTCTGATTCCCGCTGAGGGCGCGAACAAGAATAGGCTGCATGATCCCCTGGGCCCGGATCGAGTCGGCCAGTTCGTTCAGCGCGCCTTCATCCATCCGTGTTCTTGGCTGGTATTTACCTGCAACCAGTTTGGTAACGGGCAGGATATTGGGTAATGTGTCTTGACCTGAATTTGGTGTTTCGCCAAGCCGATTGACAGCATCTGTGTCTGCACCTAGTAATGCATCAAGGCCACGGCCCAACCCTTTTGGTTTTCTGCTTGCCATTTTTATCCTTTATTTCTGGTTTGCCGATTCTTGTGCCTGTTTCTTTCTGGCATCGGCTTTTACGCGTTTTACCAGTTCCGCAGCGAATTCGATGTAGGCTTTCGCCCCGCGAGATGATTTGTCGTAAATGATGCCTGGCATCCCGTGGCTGGGTGCCTCGGCTAACCTGACATTTCGTGGCACGATTGCCTTGAAAACGCGATCGCCAAAATGCTGCTCGATTTGCGCTGACACCTGTTGCTGTAGCGTTACCCTGGCGTCAAACATCACCCGCAACAAGCCGATAAGCTGCAGGTCTGGATTTATATTTTGATGCACCCGTTTTATGGTGTTGACTAAATCAGATAGCCCCTCGAGTGCAAAATATTCGCACTGCATTGGAATAATGACCCCGTTGGCGCTGGCCAAACCGTTCAGTGTCAGCAATGACAGTGTAGGGGGGCAGTCGATGAGTACAAAATCATATTCGGTGCTGACAGATTGAATGGCCTGCTTCAGTTGCCGTTCGCGGCCTTCCATTTGGACAAGATCAATTTCTGCACCGGCCAATTCCCTGTTTGCCGGAAGCACATCGTATTTGCCGCTGGGTGATTGTTCTTTGGCTTCGGTAATCGTTGCATTTCCGATCAGTACATCGTAAATGCTTTTTTTCACGGTTTTCTTATCAATGCCGCTTCCCATTGTGGCATTGCCTTGCGGGTCCAGATCAATCAGTAGTACCCGTTTCTTCAATGATGCAAGGGCTGCTGCCAGGTTTATCGCCGTGGTTGTTTTGCCGACCCCCCCTTTTTGGTTGGCAATACAAAAAATATTGGCGTTATCGGCTGTTGTGCTGTGACTCATTTACTTTCCTTGCGACTCATCCAGACCAGACAGCGTTGTGCGTCAAGTTCCGGGACATTGAGAGCTTCTACTTGATCGACCTGCCATTCAGTATCTGAATGTAACACGACGATTTCGTCT
>CAYPJI010000060.1:2099-10468 GCA_964411045.1 uncultured Methylobacter sp.
AAGAGAGATTCTTTACAGTAGGGTCTGGCGACGATTTCGTCTTCTGGCAGTCTTCCTTTCATGGCTAACAACTTGCCATTTTCAGCAACATGTTGCCCGGACCACTTTGCAAAATCGGCCAGTGATGCAAATGCCCTGGATATCACAATTTGTGCGTTGAAGCTGGACAATGTTTCTATGCGAGCGTGATGCGCATGCAGGTTTGACAACTTCAGATTCCCTGACATCTGCCTTACGAACGCCATTTTTTTTTCTACGGCGTCAACACAATGGATTTGCCATTGAGGCAACAAAATTGCCATGACAACACCGGGTAAGCCACCGCCAGAACCGACATCGACGATCGGCCGCAGAATTTGGGCCTGACTGAATGTATCTAAATATTTCTTCACTGGCGAGATGATGGCCATGCTGTCGAACAAGTGTTGGACCAGCATCTTTTCGATGTCTCGCAGCGCCGTCAGATTATAGGTGCGATTCCATTTTTGCAATTGATGCAAATAATTCAACAGTGTTGTGGCTTGAGAGCCTTCAAGTCTTATTCCTGATTGCGCTGCTGCTGCATTAAGCCGTTCAAGAAGGTTTTGATCAGCTTGAATCATTTTACCGATTTTCCGTGGTTCAGCCGTTTGATTTGTATCAGCAACAAGGCAATGGCCGCCGGCGTTACACCTGATACACGTCTTGCCTGACCAATAGTCTGAGGTCTGCTTTGTTTCAGCTTTTGCCGGACTTCTATAGAAAGACTTGCTATGGCGTCGTAGTCAATTGTTTCAGGAATCTGTTGATCTTCCTGGTTAGATTGACGTTTAACCTCTTCTTGCTGCCTGCTGACATACCCTTCGTACTTGACCTGAATTTCTACTTGTTCTGAAACCACAGAATCTTCAATCGCCGGGCCCGCAATATTTAGTCCGTCGACAGAAGTCAATGTACACAGATTTTGATAACTGACTTCTGGTCGCTTAAGAAGATCAAGCAGAGAATAATCACGCTCCAGTTTTTTACCAACGACCTGGATGGCTGAATGTTCAGCAATGATTCTTGGATTTACCCAGGTATTTTTCAACCGTTCAATTTCGCGTGATACGGCATCCCTTTTCTTGTTAAAGGCATCCCACCGCTCGTTATCCACCAGACCTAATTGACGACCTGTTTCGGTTAACCGAACGTCGGCATTGTCTTCTCGAAGGCTTAGACGATACTCTGCCCGCGACGTAAACATACGATAGGGTTCTGTTACCCCATTGGTAATTAAATCATCAACCAATACGCCTAGGTAGGCCTCGTTACGTTTTGGCGTCCATGGTTCTTCGCCTTTTGCATGGCGGGCAGCGTTTATGCCTGCCAACAATCCTTGCGCAGCAGCTTCCTCGTACCCTGTTGTGCCGTTAATTTGGCCCGCAAAAAACAGCCCTGAAATTGCCTTGGTTTCAAGCGAAAGCTTTAGTTCACGTGGATCGTAGTAATCGTATTCAATTGCATAGCCTGGCCGCATAATTACGGCATTTTCAAGACCTTTCATTGACCTTACCAAGGCCAGTTGTATGTCAAAAGGCAAGCTTGTTGATACCCCGTTTGGATAAATCTCGGTTGTTGAGAACCCTTCAGGTTCAAGAAAAATCTGATGACTTGATTTATCTGCAAACCTGTGAATTTTGTCTTCGATTGATGGGCAGTATCTTGGCCCTATCCCTTCAATTTGCCCACGATCACTATACATAGGGGAACGATCCAGACCAGAGCGAATGATCTCATGCGTTCTTTCATTGGTGTGTGTAATCCAGCAAGGCATTTGCTCGGGATGCATCTGCACATTACCCATAAACGAAAATACCGGGACCGGGTCAACATCCCCTGGTTGAACCTGAGTCTTTGTGAAATCAATGGTTCTTGCATCAATTCTGGGAGGCGTGCCTGTTTTCAGCCGCCCTTGTGGCAGCTTTAATTCTTTAAGACGTTGTGCCAATGAAATTGCAGGGGGATCTCCGGCGCGACCACCATGGATAAGCCCATTCAGAAAGGTACCTGCCGTCAGAACAACCGAGCGACCTCGGAACGTAAGGCCTATTTTCGTAACCGCACCAACAACTTTCTCACCTTCAACAATCAGATCATCAACAGATTGTTGAAATACGGTCAGATTATTTTGATTTTCAAGTGTTGTCCTTATTGCACGTCTGTACAGTGAACGATCTGCCTGAGCTCTTGTTGCCCTGACTGCGGGACCCTTCGAAGAATTAAGAATTCTGAATTGAATACCAGCTTTGTCTGTTGCCAAAGCCATTGCACCACCGAGTGCATCAACTTCTTTGACTAAATGTCCTTTTCCGATTCCGCCAATAGACGGATTGCAAGACATTTGACCGACGGTATCGATATTATGAGTTAGCAATAGTGTTGACGCACCTGATCGTGCAGCAGCAAGCGCTGCTTCAGTGCCAGCATGACCGCCTCCAATCACAATTACGTCATACTCTTGTGGATAGTTCATGAATGACACTTCATTTAAATTAAAGTGAAATTATAAACCGCCTGTCATGTTTCACGTGAAACAACTTTTATTCATCACCTGCTTAAAGAATTTAAATACCGAACAAATGTTCCACGTGAAACATCCAAAATAAATTCGAAAAATTGCCTTGAACTGTTTCACGTGAAACAGCAAATCAAGTCGGAGGCTAGTAAAGGAATGAAACAGTAATCTCGGTAAAACCGTCCTGTGGACAACTTTGTGGGTAACCCTGTGTTTTAAGAGAGGATAAAATGTGGACAAAGAAAACCCCGGACTCGCCGGGGAATTCTTGAACAAGAAATTACAGGGCGCGAATTTGAGCCGCTTGAGGACCTTTAGGGCCATCGTTCACTTCGAACTCTACAGCTTGACCTTCGTTCAAACTGCGATAGCCACGACCTTCAATTGCTGAAAAATGTGCAAAAACATCTGCACCACCAGAATCTGGTGTGATGAAACCAAAACCTTTATCGGCGTTGAACCATTTAACTTTGCCTGTCTGAGCCATAGTACTAGCGTCCTAAAAAATATAAAAACACAGAACCAGAAACGGTGTCACGAATTAGCTCTGCTTAAGTTCACCAAGACGCGAAGCACACCCTGAATTCAAATGCAGCAGAAGCATAACCAGCCAGAATAAAGAATACAAATTCACGATTACCCGAAGTCGCAAAAAAACATCGTGACCCACGTAAGGAAATGACCCTATGACCCGCGATTCGATCCAATCAAAATTACCGACCGTTGGAACCACGATCTTTACTGTGATGAGCCAATTGGCACAAGAACATAAATCAATCAACCTGGGGCAAGGTTTCCCGGATTTTGAACCTGATCAACGACTGATAAACCTGGTGTATGAAGCAATGCAGTCAGGCCACAATCAGTATCCACCAATGGCAGGACTTCAATCATTAAGGGAAGTTATTTCGATAAAAATCAAAGACCTTTACAAACATACCTATGATCCGGATTCTGAGATAACCGTAACCGCCGGTGCAACGGAAGCATTGATGGTGTCAATTCAGGCCCTGGTTAGACCAGGTGATGACGTAATCGTGATAGAGCCGATGTACGACCTTTATGTTCCTGCAATAGAACTTTGCGGCGGACATGTTGTACCTGTTTCGATGACAGTTCCTGAATCAGAAAATGAAACGTATTCCATTGACTGGAACAAGGTTGAAGCTGCAATCACATCAAAAACACGACTTTTAATTCTGAACAGCCCGCATAACCCGACAGGTATGACGCTTAAAGATGAAGATATTGATGCGCTAGAAACCTTGTTAAAAAAATACTATTTTTTTGTGCTTTCAGATGAAGTTTATGAACATATTGTTTTTGACGGACAACCCCATTTAAGTTTGTGTGGCAGACCTGAAATTGCCGATAGAACAATTGTGGTTTCTTCTTTTGGCAAGACTTACCACGCTACAGGATGGAAAATCGGGTATTGCACAGCTCCTGCCTATTTAATGTCTGAAATTAGAAAAGTGCATCAATTTACTGTTTTTACAGTGAATAGCCCTGTACAGCATGCATTAGCTAAATTTGCAGGTGACCCATCAACTTACGAAGGTTTATCCGGGTTTTACCAAGAAAAACGGGATTACCTCGCAAAGGGTTTGCAACAGACAAAGCTGAATCCATTCCGGTCGGACAGTACTTTTTTTATGTTGGCCAACTACCGTGCTGTGTCTGACGCTGATGAAAATACCTTTGTACGTTGGTTGACTGTTGAAAAGGGTGTTACTGCAATTCCCATGTCCGCGTTTTACCGAAACCCGTCATTGCCTGGTTCAAACAATTCCATGATCAGGCTTTGCTTTGCGAAGCATCAAACAACCCTGGACGCTGCTTTGCATCGATTGTTAAAACTTGATTGAGGCAAACCTGTTTCATCGGGATTTGAAGTGTACGTATTTTTGGGTGCACAGCCAAGGGCGGGCCTGGCGTGTTGTTAGAGCAAAGAATGTTTTAGTTATTCCTTTTCTTGTATATCAAATGATTACTGATTATGGGTGTTTGTGGATAACTGGCATAACTTGTTTCTGGCTTATGTTTTCAATGACTTAAGGCAAAAAAAACGTTGGATGAAGTTGGGTGCAATCAAAGGATGGTTTCTGGACAAATTTTCAGGTTCCAGGGAAACAGCGAGTTATGCCAGCTCGCTCCACAGACTATTCACAGCAATGCTTACCAGAGGTTATCCACAGGCTTTTTTGTTGTAACTTAATGTAATAAACAGCCTGACGATCAAATGCACAGCGATTTCAAGTCATTTTTTACATGCAGAAGTCGTAAAAAAGCCAGATTTGCCGATGGCAAATCTGGCTTTTAACCACCGGAAAAAAGTTAACCCACGGTGATATCTTCTGTCCCGTCATCAAATACAAGACTCTTTTCCGGCCAACGTAAAGCCCCCAGTTTGAACCTTGATGTCTTGACAGGTTCGTGTGTCTTACGATCACGCCATCGAGCGCCCACCGAATAATCGATACAAAACACTTTGTTTGATTGGCCAAACCATGAATTGGATGGAATAGATTTGAAGAGTTGGGTGTATCTTGGACTGGCAGGGGTGATCTGTTGCTTGTACAGACGCCAATAATGGCCGATGACGAGCTTGTCTGAGCCTTGGTAATGGTCCCACCAGTTGACGCGGTCTGAAAACCGCCATCGGCCTCCTGCATAGAACGGAACAGATGCGCGTGCTTCCACACCGGAAGTTAACACCTTGAAGGGGTTAATCATTTGTTGTGTGGCTTCATAAAGTGCAATGTTTTCTAGAAATGGCGGCGGTTGTTGGTCATCTTCAAGCTCGGCACGCCAGCGTTCTTTTTCGTTCAGGTAAGCATCGTAAAGCCCTGTTGATGCTGCCGAACGTCGGGCCAGATCATCCCATTCACTGAATGTCTCTGTAATTTTTCCCAAGGGTACGTTCTTGATTTTGTTAACGGCTTCGTCTACCCAGGCCGCATGAATCAGGCGCAAGCCTGGTCCTGTCAAGGCCACAGGCAGCCCATTCAGAAAAGCCCTTATGTCATTTCTTTCAGAGACCGGTGTGCGGGAAAATGGCGCATAATTTTTCTGATCCTGTTCGAAGCGCTCATCAAAAAACCAGCCGGACCCATCTTTGATATCGTTGGTCAGAAGATTGAGTTCATGATTGCCCAGAATGGCCAGGGCACCGTGGTTTTCAACCAGTGATTGCACGCGTCGAACCACGGCATGACTGTCAGGCCCACGATCTACAAGGTCGCCAATAAAGACAGGAATACGATGGTGTGGGTGATAGCCTTCAGGATGGTAGCCAAGACGTTCGAGCAACAGCTCAAGCGCATCGATTTCGCCATGAATATCACCAATGATATCCAGTGGACGATCGGGAAGTGTTTTAACCAGTGTCATGTCGGGTTCCAATAATTCTTGAGGTATTGGCAACAGGTGCAACACCCTGATCCAGGGCCCAGGAAACCGGTGCAGGCTTGCCTGGTCATGGAATAACCGACATTATCGAGGTTAACTGCTACATAAATACCTTTTGCAGCAAACGAATCAGTTGGTCATGCTCTTCACGGGTCAGTGACGAGGTCATTTCCAGATTTGCAACACTGTTTTTGGTCTTTACAAACAAGGCTTGACCTTGCGGTGTCAGGGCGATGATATGAGAGCGTTTGTCACGTGGATTGCGCTGACGCTCGAGAAGACCATTTTCTTGCATTCGATCAAGCAAGGTCGCCAGATTGGGTGGCGATACATTGATGGTGTCGCCAATGCGTTTCTGGTTGATCAAAGGGTTTTCGGCCACCAACGCCAATACCGTAAATTCTACGGGTTTGAGTTTGTATTTGGCCAATAACCTTTTGATCGATGGGGTGACTTTCAGGTAAGCCTGAAGGCAGTTGTACCCCAACAGACCGAGCAAAAAAGACTGGTCTATCGGGGGTGATGACGGTGCATCGGTCGTTACGAGGGTATCTTGTGTCATTACACTTCGAGGTCTGCCCGAAAATCCTGCAAACCCTGGTTTTGGGCACGGGCAAGGCAAGTTTCTACAACACCGGCCAGTTGCAAGGTTTCAGGTAACAGATAGGTGAAGTAGTAGTCGGCTGTATGACGTTTTGCATCGTAGAAAGCAGGGTCTTTGTCACGCAGGGTTTTGGCTGTATGTGCTGCCTTAAGCCATAACCACGACAATACACAATGACCTGTCAGACGCATCATTTCGGTGGCAACATGGTAAGGCAGAACAGGGTGTTGTTCTGACACTTGGGCGATGCGTTCTGCCAGATTGCGTAATGTATGCGTCAAATGTTGAACGGCATTTACCGCAACACTGAAATCAGCATCCGTATTTTCGGCCAGACTGGCATTGATGGTGTCAAGTAGCTGGCCTAAACGCAGGCCTTTATCTGCCAGGATTTTGCGCATCAAAAGGTCTATGGCCTGAATCTCGTTGGTACCTTCATAGATCATGGTGATGCGAACATCGCGCATGTACTGTTCAATGCCGGTTTCACAGACATAACCGTGGCCGCCATAAATCTGCAGGGCATTACTGGCACCGTTGAAACCTTGATCTGTCAGTACCGCCTTGATAATGGGGGTGAGCAAGGCCAGCTGGCCTTCCATTTCTTTGCGCTGTGCCTGATCGGGGTGACGCTCGGAACCATCGAGTAGCAGGGCGCTGTAATAGGTCAGCATGCGGCCGCCTTCAACCCAGGCACGCTGGCTCATTAACAGTCGCTGCATTGCCGGGTGCATCACAATCGGGTCGGCAGGTTCTTGTTTACGATTTTCAGGTCGAATGACTGAACGAGATTGAATCCGTTCATTGGCGTAGGTTAATGAGTTTTGATAAGCCGTTTCGGCAATGGCTAACCCGCCAATACCGGTTTGCAAGCGTGCTGAATTCATCATGATGAACATTGCCGCCAAACCACGATGCGGTTCGCCGATCAGCCAGCCTTTGGCATTGTCGAATTGCATGGCACAGGTTGGGCTGCCATGGATCCCCATCTTATGTTCAACCCCGGTACACACCACAGTGTTGCGTTGGCCGGCCATGTCACCGTCAGGGAAAAATTTAGGGACGACAAACAGTGAAATCCCCTTGCTGCCGGCCGGGGCATCAGGAAGCCGTGCCAGAACCAGATGAACAATGTTATCGGTTATGTCCTGGTCGCCACCGGAGATGAATATCTTGTTGCCGGTAATGCTGTAGCTGCCGTCTGATTCAGGTATGGCTTTTGTACGCAAGAGGCCAAGGTCACTGCCAGCATGCGGTTCTGTCAGGCACATGGTGGCTAGCCATTCGCCACTGACAATTTTTGGCAGGTAAGTGTTTTTGATATTTTCAGAGCCATAACGATGGATGCATGAATAGGCGCCGTGCATCAGGCCGGGGAACATGCACCAGGCCAGATTGCTTGAGTTGAACATTTCATAAAGCGCACTGTTCAACGTGTGGGGTAGACCCTGACCGCCGTATTCAGGGTCGAAAGGTAATGCAGACCAACCGGCTTCACGAAATTTGTGATACGCGTCAGCAAAGCCTGTGGGCGTGTAGACCTGACCGTTTTCAAGACGACAACCTTCCCGGTCGCCGACAGCATTTAACGGGAACAAGACTTCACTGGCAAAACGACCGGCTTCTTCAATGACTTGCTGCATCAAGTCCTGATCAACGTCGGCAAACTCGGGATATTGCTGGAGTACGTTGGCCGCCTTGAACATATCGGCCAAAACGAACTGGATGTCTTTCAGGGGTGGGCGATAGGTAAACATGGTGTTTTAGCTCCGTTGAACTTTGTTCTTTTTCTGGTCAAGGAATTCGGCCAGAAGACGT
>CAYPJI010000061.1:0-9529 GCA_964411045.1 uncultured Methylobacter sp.
GATGCTGCCGGAGATTCTGTCGAACGGGCTATGCTCGCTCAATCCCGACGTAGACCGTTTATGCATGGTCTGCGAACTCTATATAAGTCAGCAGGGTAAAGTCTTCAGATCGCGCTTCTTTGAAGCCGTGATGCGCTCACATGCCAGATTGACTTACACCAATGTAGCCAAGATGCTCGTCGAAGGCGATAAGAAACTGGCCAAGCAGTATAAAGCTTTGATGCCGCATCTGCAGGAGCTATATGCTCTGTATAAAGTTCTGCGTAAAAGCCGGGAAGAACGCGGCGCGATGGATTTTGATACGCAGGAAACCCGCATTGTTTTTGGCCCAAATCGTAAAATCGAAAAAATAGTGCCCGTGGTGCGTAATGATGCGCACAAGCTGATCGAAGAATGCATGATCACTGCGAATATGGCGGCGGCGCGTTTTTTAAACCGTAGAAAAATGCCCAAGCTGTTGCGGATACACGATGGTCCAAGCCCCGATAAACTGCTGAGCTTGAGGAGTTTTCTTGGCGAACTGGGACTAAGGTTAGGAGGCGGCGCCAAGCCGACGCCTCTGGACTATATGCATTTGATGGATTCGATTCAAGGCAGGCCTGATGCGCACTTGATTCAGACCGTTCTATTGCGCTCCATGTCTCAAGCAGTCTACAGTCCTGAATTAAAAGGCCATTTTGGTCTCGCGCTGGAAGCTTATGCTCACTTTACTTCACCTATCCGGCGTTATCCGGACCTGCTCGTCCATCGCGCTATCAGACATTGCCTGCAAGATAAAACTCCGGAGAGTTTTCCTTACGGACTTCCTGACATGGAGAAATTGGGTGAGCATTGCTCTGCCAATGAACGCCGCGCCGATGATGCTACACGGGATGTCATCAGTTGGCTCAAATGCGAGTATATGATGGATAAAGTCGGCGAGGAATTCCCCGGCATTATTTCATCAGTCACTTCATTCGGCTTGTTTATCGAGTTGACCGAAATTTATGTGGAAGGTTTGGTTCATATCAGCAATCTGGCGCAGGATTATTTTCATTTTGATCCGACCAGTCATCAGTTGCTTGGCGAAAAAACAGGCACCCGCTATCGTTTGGGCGATAGCGTCAGGGTCAAAGTAGTCCGCGTCGATCTGGATGAAAAGAAGATTGATTTTGAACTGGTGCATAAGCAAGCGGCGTTGAGCAAACCTAAAAAAAAGCGGCGTAGAAGTAAAAAATGAAGTTAACCAAACTATTCGGTATTCATGCGGTACAGGCCGCTTTGGATTACTCACCCAAAAAAATCAACAAAGCCTGGATAGACACGCAACGGCAAGACAAGCGCTTAATGCAAGTCATTGACGATTTGCTGTCGTTGGGTATAGAACCGGAAAAAACCGATCGCAAAAAACTCGACCGATTTGCCGAAGGCAAGAATCATCAGGGCATTGTGATCGAAGTGGAAATGCCGGCCGAGCTGTCGGAGAGCGACTTAAAGCAGGCTGTGGAAGCTTTATCAGGCACGCCCTTATTGCTGGTGCTGGACAATGTTCAGGACCCGCACAATCTCGGCGCCTGTCTTCGAACAGCCGATGCAACGGGTGTGCAGGGTGTGATTATTACCAAGGACAACGCAACCGGCATTACACCGACAGTCTGTAAAGTGGCCAGCGGCGCGGCCGAAACAGTGCCCGTCTATCAGGTGACCAATTTATCCAGAACCCTGCGTTGGCTCAAGGAACAAGGCATCTGGATCATGGGAGCCGCCGGTTCTGCAGAGCAAACTGTCTATCAGACTGACTTGACCATGCCGCTTGCCGTAGTGGTTGGCGCCGAAGGCAAGGGCTTGAGGCGATTGACGCAGGAGCAATGTGATTTTCTGGTTAAGCTGCCCATGCGGGGGCAAGTGGAGAGTCTCAATTTATCCGTGGCTACCGGTGTATTGCTGTATGAGGCTGTAAGGCAGCGCTCGAATTAAAAACATGATAGCGACAAAGCAACAATTATTTTTGCAAGGCAGTGATTTAAGCTGCATACGCGATGACAGAGTCCTGTTTGCCGGGCTTAATTTCGCGCTATACTCGGGTCAGGTTTTATTGTTGGAAGGTAAAAACGGCAGCGGTAAAACGTCGTTGCTGCGCATTCTGTGCGGGTTTCGCGAGCCGGATGCGGGGCAGGTGCGCTGGTGCGGCGAAGCCGTAAACGACAGTCAGTTTTACGCACAGATGGCTTATGTCGGCCATCTGGATGGCATTAAAAAAGAATTGACCGTGCTGGAAAATCTAAAAATGGCATTGGCCTTAAGCAAGCCTGGACGGTATACGATTGAGGCAGCTTTAGATAAAGTTCATCTGGCCGGATTTGATGATGCACTCGTGCAGACCTTGTCGGCTGGGCAAAAAAGAAGACTATCATTGGCCCGCTTGCTGATCACGGACAATCAATTGTGGATTCTTGATGAGCCTTTTACCTCATTGGACAAACAAGGGATTGCTCTTATTGAAACTTTAATGATCGAACATGCAGTCAAAGGCGGCATGATCATCCTGACTTCACATCATGACATCGATCTGCATGATGTTGACGTACAACGTATTAATTTGTCCTGATGTCTTTATCTCGTGCATTTTTCGCCATTATCCGGCGCGATCTGGTTCTGGCATTGCGCCGGCGTTCGGAAATGGTTAATCCGCTGCTGTTTTTCATTCTGGTAATCACGCTGTTTCCGTTGGGAATAGGCGCGCAGCCAAAGTTATTACAAGCCATTGCCCCCGGAATTATCTGGGTTTCGGCGCTGCTGGCCGCCATGCTTTCGCTGGATAGCCTGTTTCGTTCAGATTTTGACGATGGCTCTCTGGAGCAGATTTTACTGAGTCCGCATCCGACCTCTGTTTTGGTCCTGGGCAAAATAATTGCCCATTGGCTGGTGACTGGTTTGCCGTTATTGCTGGTGGCGCCGCTACTGGCTGTTTTCCTAGGTATGCCTGATTCGGCGTTAAGCGTTTTATTGCTGACGTTGCTGCTGGGAACGCCGGTATTGAGTTTAATAGGGGCAATCGGCGTCGCGCTAACGATAGGCCTGCGCCGTGGCGGTATGATTCTGTCTTTGCTGGTTCTGCCTCTGTACGTGCCGGTGCTGATTTTTGCCGGCAATGCGGTAGAGATGGCGGGCAGCGGCTTGCCTGTGGACGCTCAGATCAGTATTTTGATAGCGATTCTATTGATGGCATTGGTGCTGGCGCCTCTGCCTGTAGCTGCGGCATTAAAAATGAGTATTAGCTGATAATATTTCGTAGAATGAGCGAAGAATATTACAAACTGATGTTACACAGTAAGTTGAATTCAGATTGGTTTAACAAAGTGCCGCTAACGCGACAGTTTTGTTAATAGGATTTACCGCGCCCGAGGGCGAGTTACTTGCTTTTAACAGCCTGGGTAGGCTGGGTTGGAGCTTTAGCGGAAACCCGGCATGGGCGGACGAAATGCTGGGTTTAGCAACCCAGCCTACCGCCGCTAAAAGCTGCGGTGTTCGGAGCGGCAAACGGGATGAAACCGCCTTTGCATAACATCAGTTACAAATTAAAGAATAGAGAGTTTTTACCGATTACCTTATTTACACATTATTCTTCAATGATATTTCCGAAACGGGCCAATTGTCTGGTATTGATCGGGTGATCAAACACGGCATTGGCTTTGATTTTAATGAATTGCTTGAGTATATGATTGAACGAAGTTTGGATGCTACCCTAATTGCAGGGTATAAAAAAAACGGGTTTGTAAGGCTGCTAGAGTAATTCAGGCAGCTTCCACTTTTTGTCTTTAACTTTTCGCTTTTTATCTGTTCATTATGTTTTTGATTCCAGATCCGGTCGTTAGATTCTTCCATCGCATGGCTTCACCGCCGCATTTTTATGCTTTTACGGAGCGCTTGATGCCGTGGCTGGCGGTAATTTTTCTGCTGCTGCTGGCGGCGGGCCTGTACGGCGGACTTTATCTGGCTCCGCCGGACTATCAGCAGGGCGACAGCTACCGCATTATCTATATCCATGTGCCCAGCGCCTGGATGTCACTGTTTATCTACGTCGTCATGGCCGTCGCCGGCGGCATAGGACTGGTCTGGCGTATTAAACTGGCCGAGATTGTCGCCGTCAGCAGCGCGCCGGTCGGCGCCGGTTTTACGTTTATCGCGCTAGTGACCGGGTCGCTGTGGGGCAAGCCGATGTGGGGAACCTGGTGGGTCTGGGATGCGCGTTTGACGTCCGAACTGATCCTGCTGTTCCTGTACCTTGGCGTCATCGGCCTTTATGGTGCGATTGATGACAAGCGCACGGCATCGAAGGCCGTGGCGATTCTGGCGTTGGTCGGCGTGGTCAATATCCCGATCATTCATTATTCTGTCGAATGGTGGAATACTTTACATCAAGGCCCGACCGTGACCAAAATGGACAAGCCTTCCATTCATGTCAGCATGCTGATACCGCTGCTGTTGATGGCGGTGGCTTTTAAATTTTATTATCTGATCGCCATGCTGCAGCGCGCCCGCGTCGAACTGCTTTCACGCGAACGCAACGCGCAATGGGTTAAATCGATGGCATCATTGGGAGCTGAATGATGAACTGGCAGGAATTTTTTGCAATGGGCGGTTACGCCTTTTATGTGTGGACTTCTTACGCGGTCACTTTCATTGTATTGCTGGCCAATATCATCATTCCCATCGTGCGGCGTAAACAATTTTTACGTCAGCAGACTTTAAAGCAGAAACGACAAGGTATGCTATGAAACCAGCCAGAAAACAACGCTTGATACTGATAGCCTTGATGCTGATCGGCACCGGTTTTGCCGCCGGTTTTGCGTTGAAGTCATTCAATGAAAATCTGATGTATTTCTTTTCGACGACCGATGTGATCGAAGGCAAAGCGCCTAAGGATACCCTGTTCCGTTTGGGCGGCATGGTCGTCAAAGGCAGCGTTGAGCGGCCCGGTGACGGGATGACGGTGCGCTTCAAGCTGACTGATTTCAGCAAAGACGTGGCGGTCGAATACACCGGCATTCTGCCGGATTTGTTCAGGGAGGGGCAGGGCATCGTAGCGCATGGCCGGTTAAATGGGCAGGGCGTTTTTGTCGCCGAGGAAGTCCTGGCCAAGCACGATGAGAACTATATGCCGCCGGAAGTGGCCGGCAGCTTGAAAACCGGCATGAATCAGGCCGCAGGACAAAAATAATGATTGCGGAACTCGGGCATTTCTCACTGATTCTGGCGTTGTGCATGGCGGCCATTTTAGGCACATTGCCGATTATCGGCGCATCGCGCGCCATCGCCGGCTGGATTGCCGTGGCGAGGCCTGCGGCTTATGCGCTGGTTTCATTCATGATGATCGCTTACGGCTGTCTAACTTACGGCTTTTTGACGCATGACTTCTCGATCGCTTACGTGGCGACCAATTCGAACACGGCCTTACCGTTCCTGTATCTGATTTCAGGCGTCTGGGGCGCGCATGAGGGCTCGTTATTGCTCTGGGCGCTGGTGCTGTCATGCTGGACGGCGCTGGTTGCGCTGTTCAGCCGCAACATTCCAGAGGCGACCGTTGCCAGGGTGCTGGGTGTCATGGGACTGGTTGCCGTCGGCTTCATTCTGTTCCTGCTGCTGACTTCGAATCCTTTCGAGCGCCTGTTCCCCGCGCCTGTGGAAGGCCGCGACTTGAACCCTTTGTTGCAGGACCCAGGCTTGGCCATACATCCGCCCATGCTGTATATGGGCTATGTAGGCTTTTCGGTTGCGTTCGCGTTCGCTATTGCGGCCCTGCTGGAAGGTCGGCTGGATGCGGCCTGGGCGCGCTGGTCCAGGCCCTGGACCAATATTGCCTGGATGTTTTTGACGCTGGGCATCGCCTTGGGCAGCTGGTGGGCCTATTACGAGCTGGGCTGGGGCGGCTGGTGGTTTTGGGACCCGGTGGAGAATGCCTCATTCATGCCCTGGCTGGTCGGAACCGCATTGATCCATTCCTTGGCGGCAACCGAGAAGCGCGGCGTCTTCAAGAACTGGACGGTATTGCTGGCAATTTTCGCATTTTCTTTGAGTTTACTCGGCACATTCCTGGTGCGATCCGGCGTTTTGACGTCGGTGCACGCATTTGCCAGCGATCCGGCCAGAGGTTTATTCATTCTGATATTCCTGGCTGTTGTTGTGGGCGGCTCGCTGCTGCTGTACGCGGTCAGGGCGCCTTACGTCAAAAGCAGTGCGTCGTTTGAACTGGTGTCCAGGGAATCCGTGATTTTGCTGAACAACGTCCTGCTCGTCGTGACGGCAGCCAGCATCCTGCTCGGCACCTTATATCCATTGATTATCGACGCGTTGGGGCTAGGCAAGATTTCGGTCGGCCCGCCTTACTTCAATGCCGTATTCATACCATTGATGGCGCCGCTGTCGATTGCCGTAGGTTTGGGCATGCTGCTTCGCTGGAAGCGGGACGATATCAAGACGGTCGCCTTGCGCGTGCGCTGGGCGATCCTGATCTGTGCGGCAGGCGGTCTGCTGATCCCTCTCGCCATGCCTTTTTACTCCTGGGCGGCGGTGCTGGGCGTGACGCTGGCGTTATGGACCGCGGCTATTACGATTCTGGCCTTTATGGACCGGACCGGCGCCCGAGGCTTTTCATGGCAGAGGCTGCGAAGCGTGCCGGCCGGTTTCTACGGCATGACCCTGGCGCATCTGGGCATCGCAGTGTTTGTGGTCGGCATTACCTTCACGACCGTTTACAGCGTCGAGAAAGACGTGCGCATGGCGCCCGGCGAGACGCTGGATATGTCGGGCTATCTGTTTGAGTTCCATGGCGTGCGGCAGTCCGAAGGGCCTAACTACCGCGCCGAGCAGGCATTCGTTACAGTCAGCCACAAGGGTGCTCAGGTTGCTAAATTAGAGCCGCAGAAGCGTGTTTATCGTGTGCAGACCATGCCGATGACCGAGGCGGCGATCGATGCCGGCCTGTTCCGGGATCTGTTCGTGGCCATAGGCGAGCCGCTGGGCAACGAGGGCGCCTGGAGTCTTCGCATTTACTACAAATCATTCATCCGCTGGATCTGGATGGGCGCTGTATTCATGGCGGCGGGCGGCTTGTGTGCGGCCTTCGACAGGCGCTACCGGTACAAGATAAAAGAGGCAAGGTAACAACCTTTTGCGCCACAACCTTATTGATGAGATATGCTTAAATATATTATCCCGTTAGTCATCTTTATCGTCATGGCCGTTTTCCTGGCCGTAGGTTTGAACCTGAACCCGCGCGATATTCCTTCGCCGCTGATTGATAAGCCGGCGCCGGCGTTTTCGGCGCCCAAACTCGGCGCGCCTTCCGAAACACTAAGCCAGGCCGATATGAAAGGAAAAGTCTGGCTGTTCAATGTCTGGGCTTCCTGGTGCGTGTCATGCCGGTCCGAACATCCGATACTGAATCAGCTGGCGCAGCAGAAAGCGGCCGTTATTGTCGGCTTGAACTACAAGGATGAGCCGGACGCAGCGAAAAACTGGCTGACTCAATTAGGCAATCCTTATGACGTCAGCATCATGGATCAGGAGGGCCGTATCGGCATAGACTGGGGTGTTTACGGCGTACCGGAAACTTTTGTCATCGACAAAAAAGGCGTGATCCGGTACAAGCATACGGGTCCTGTGACATCGCAGGACGTTCAGGCTATCTTTCTCCCTTTAATCGCTAAATTACAGGCCGAGAATTCATGAAAATTTTAATGCTGGTCTTGCTGTTGACCTTGTCCGGTTTTGCCGGAGCCCGTGTTGAATACCGGGAATTTTCCAATGCCGAGCAGCAGCAGGCCTATGATGATCTGATATCGGAATTGCGCTGTCTGGTTTGCCAGAACCAGACCATTGCCGATTCCAATGCCGATCTGGCCAAGGACCTGCGCCGGCAGGTCTATGAAATGCTCCAGCAAGGCAAGACCAAGCAGGATATCGCCGATTTCATGACCCAGCGCTATGGCGATTTCGTTTTATATAATCCGCCTTTCAAAGCCAAAACCGGCGTGTTGTGGGTTGGGCCGGTCGTCTTTCTGGCTATCGGTCTGATTGCCGTATTAGCATTTGTGCGGCGCAACAAGAAGCCGGCGACGGCTGAGATCAGCGCCGAGAAGCGGAAAAAAATACACAGCTTGCTGGAAAAAGGGGACAAATCTTGACTACGATATTTTGGATGCTGGTCGGCCTGTTGGTTCTGGCCGCTTTATTGATTGTCCTGCCGCCGATGTGGCGTTCTCGCGAAATTGCGGCAGCCGACCAGGACCAGCGTAATATTGTCATTGCCCGGCAGCGGCTGGTTGAGCTTCAGGAGCAATTGCAGGCAGGAACGTTAACCCAGGCGCAATACGAAGAGCAGCGCGCCGAGCTGGAAGTCGCGCTCAGCGATGATCTCGATATACCTAGTCAGGTAAAAGCATCCGGTACGAAAGGACGATGGATGGTCTTCGTGCTAGTTTTGCTGGTGCCGCTGACGGCGCTGACACTGTATGCGGGACTTGGCAGTTATGCTTCATTGAATCAGACTAGCGATAATTCAGCAATGCCTGGCACCGAAGATATCAACCGCATGGTGGCCGGTCTGGCTGCCCGCATGAAGAGCAATCCCAATGATGCGCAGGGCTGGCTCATGTTAGGCCGATCCTACAAATATCTGCAGCAATATCCGGAGGCCGCCGATGCTTTCGCGCAAGCCTACCGCTTGTTGGGCGATCAGGCTGAAGTGCTGCTGTCTTATGCCGATGCCCTGGCCATGGCCAATGACGGCCGGCTCTCAGGAAAGCCGGCCGAACTGGTGTTTAAGGCATTGGCGCTGGAACCGAATAGCATGACCGGCCTGTGGCTGGGGGGCATGGCCAAGGCCG
The DNA here is from genome assembly GCA_964411045.1 of uncultured Methylobacter sp. Lineage (GTDB taxonomy): Bacteria > Pseudomonadota > Gammaproteobacteria > Methylococcales > Methylomonadaceae > Methylobacter. Next base: position 8,868 of record CAYPJI010000061.1, read on the forward strand.
AAGCGGGCGATGCGGCGGGTGCGGTTCAATTGTGGCGCAAGCTGGAAGCGTTGTTGCCGCCCGATTCGGAAGCGCGGCAGGAAATTCAGACGCTGATGGCCAATGTCGGGAACCGGATGCCCGAAGAGCAGCCGGCTGAAGCGGTTTCGCCAGGCATCGATGTGGAGGTGAGTCTGGCGCCCGAGCTTCAGTCAAAGATCAGTCCCGAGCAAACTGTTTTCATCTATGCCCAGGCGCTGTCAGGCCCTAAAATGCCTTTGGCGATTGTCCGCAAGCAAGTCTCCGATCTGCCGTTGACCGTGAATCTGAACGACAGCATGGCCATGATGCCGGAAATGAAATTGTCGCGTTTCGACCAGGTTAAACTGATCGCGCGCATTTCGAAATCCGGCAACGCGACGCAGCAGCCCGGCGACCTGATCGGCGTGATCGATTCCGTCGCTCAGGCCGATCATACCCGCAACATAATAGTGATTGATAGCGAAGTGAAATAATGGATCAATCTATTAAATTCGATTTGGACCTGATTAATCGTTATGACAAGGCCGGTCCGCGTTATACCTCCTACCCGACCGCTCTGGAGCTGCATGAAGGCTTCGGCGATCAGCAGTACCGCGAGCATATCGCAAAGTCCAACGCGGCGGGCGGCCCTTTATCGCTGT
>CAYPJI010000061.1:9539-10462 GCA_964411045.1 uncultured Methylobacter sp.
TTTCCATATTCCGTTTTGCGATACGGTCTGCTTTTACTGCGCCTGCAATAAAATTGTGACGAAAAACCGCAGCCATGCGCAGCCGTATTTGGATAATCTCTATAAAGAAATCGCCATGCAGGGTGACTTGTTTGACCGCAACCGGGCCGTCAACCAATTGCATTGGGGCGGCGGCACGCCGACCTTCTTGAGCTATGAGCAAATGCAAAAGCTGATGCAGATGACGCGCGAGCATTTTTCGTTAAGGGAAGATGATCAGGGCGAATACTCGATTGAAATCGACCCGCGCGAGACTGATGACCGGACCATTCACCAGCTGCGCCAACTAGGTTTTAACCGCATCAGCCTGGGGGTTCAGGACTTTGATCCGGCCGTGCAAAAGGCTGTCAATCGCCTGCAAAGCGAAGAGCAAACCTTCGCGGTTCTGGCCGCCGCCAGGGCTGAAGGTTTCCGTTCGACCAATATCGATCTGATTTACGGCCTGCCGTTACAGACAGTTGCAACGTTTTCCAGAACGCTGGACAAGCTTCTGGCCGTTGCGCCTGACCGGTTTTCCATTTTCAATTATGCGCACATGCCGGCGCGCTTTAAAACGCAACGGCAAATTAACGATGCCGATCTGCCGACAGCCGATATCAAGCTCGATATTCTGCAGATGGTCGGGCGTCGGCTCACGGAGGCGGGCTATGTCTACATCGGCATGGACCATTTCGCCAAGCCCGATGACGAACTCGCCATCGCGCAGCGCGAAGGCAAGCTGCACCGGAATTTCCAGGGTTATTCCACACACTCGGACTGTGATCTGGTGGGCCTGGGCATTACCTCGATCGGCCGGGTAGGGGATGCCTATATTCAGAATGTCAAAGAACTGGTCGAATACGATAAGCTGATCGGCCAGGGCCGGCTGCCGGTTTTTAAAGGGG
>CAYPJI010000062.1:0-620 GCA_964411045.1 uncultured Methylobacter sp.
CTCTGGATTCTTTCACAGTCTCGTCAGCAGTATGCCCCATCTCAAGTTTCGACTTTAAGTCATGACCCACGGACATGGCTACATAAAATATGTCCCTTGATGAATGCCCTGTATTTAACAGGGTACACCGAGGTATAGTCATTTCTGGTGTTATGGCTTAGAGAAGGGAACGGTGTAACCTGTTGGTAAAAAGATCTCTCCAGATCCACCTGCATGAGGAAAACATCACCATGACTCATATAATGTCATTAACCTGGGCAAGCCAGAACAGAATGATTTTTTGTTATCCTTTAGATGCTTGATGCACTGCTACGCCAAGTAAGCGAGATGGCATACTCTCAACGGCAGGAGCGAAGCGATGAATAAGAAATTCAAGACGAATACTGTCAAATGCTTTCGTTACGACGGAATCGAAGTATACAAACAGCAGCTAGGCGCCTACTTGATAAATTAAAGCTTCAATCCTAAAGTACGAGCCATCAGCCATGTCTCATTCCTTAAGACTGTATTTGTCTGGCATAAAAAATTGCCTGCTATTTTTGTTACTCTTGGCAATTTAATCGTGGGGCTAGGCAACTTCGGATCTTTATTAAGGGCATTTTCTGTTTCGTTGCGCCTTA
>CAYPJI010000062.1:630-10455 GCA_964411045.1 uncultured Methylobacter sp.
ATCATTCTTGTTTCCTCTAATGTCGCTATCGATATTTAATCACCCCTATGACTAAACCGCTTTCAACCGCTGTGGACCTGGTCAGGCAGTATGGCGGCCCCGTGTCGCACGTTGCTCTGGATCCCTCGCGCAGCACCTTCCGCACTCCTGCCGTTGACGGGCTGATTAACTTTTTGCTCGTGTGCAGGTGTGCTGTCGTGCAGGACGATCCGATCTGCGCGCCGGAAAATAAAGCCTGCTTGGCTGATGCTTTTGCAGACTATTGCGCAGGCAAAGGCTGGTCGATCTTATATGTCACGGCAACAGTCAGCATGCAAGCCTATGCCCATGAGCGCAGATATGCCTCGATGGAGTTTGCTAGTTTGTTGATAGCCGATCCTCAGAACGATCCTGAGGCAGGCCCGCAGGCCCGCCATCTGCGCCAGCACCTCAATCATGCGCGGCGAACGGGAGTGGCCGTGCGCGAGTGCTTGGGGGAACCTGATGCGCAGATGGAAGCACGGACAGAGGCAGCTTGCAAGGCTTGGCGGAGGGCTCGCCATGGGCCTCAGATGTATCTGGGCCAGCCACGGCTTTTCGATGATAAAGTGGGCAGGCGCTGGTTTATTGCCGAACAGGCGGGCGAGGTGGTCGGCTTTCTCTCCATGCTGCAAGTGGGCTGCACTGGGTGCCAGCGCCTGATCAACCTCGTGTTTTCCACGCCTGCAGCCCCACTCTATACCAGCGAACTTATGATAGTCACTGCCCTGCGGGCACTACGCGAAGAGGGTATCGGTTCGGTCTGCCTGGGAGTCGGGCCGCTGGAAAAACTGGGGCGGATTGAGGGTTGTAGTGCCATGGCTGAGTGGCTGTCTCGCAAGCTTTACCACTTGTTTGCGACTAAGCTAATTCATCAGCACGGCAAGACGGTATTCTGGGAAAAATTCCGCGTGGCGCAAAGAGAGCCTTTATATCTGCTTTTCCAATCGCCTCGCATCGGGCTAAGGGAACTTTACGCTTTATCGCGGGCTGTTCATTTTTCCTTGACTGGATAAGCTTGCGCTATGCGGATGGTGGCCTGGCTGGGCATCGGTATTGGCAAGGCCGGTCCGCCCTGGAGATGCTGGAGGAAAAAACCAACAGTCGCGCGCCTTGCCGTGATACGCACTTGGCGCGAATCCGCCGTGCCGCTGCGGCATATGCCGTAGCCGAATCGGTCCGGCTCGTCCAGCATCTGCACATGGTCAGCATCCCGCAGCGTCAGTTCGACGGTTCCAGTCGGCGCGCGTTCGAAGAACCGCAGGTAATTAGTCGCTAGCGGCGCACAGATACTGGATGCGCGCCAAGCGACTTCCGCGCCGATCAGCAGTAAAGGGGCCTTCAAGCTGGCAAGCGGGCCGTGCACTACCGAGACGCTGCCGTTGTCGTCGGGATCGATGGCCACTACGCCAGCAAATCCGCCGTATTGTGCGGCCGCAAGCACCGCATCTTTGCCGCCCATTGAATGACCGACGATGCCGATTTTTCCCGGATTGACTCCTTGAGCCTGGACTAGCCAGTCAGCGATTACTTTCGCATCGTGGGACAGTTCGAGGTCGCTTCTGAACAGCGAATACCAACTGCGCATGGCCACGACAAAGCCACGGGAGGCGAGTGCCCGGGCGTAACTTTCATACTGGTCGTCAGAAGCCATGCGGCCTGGCAGGAAAACAATAGCGGGCGCCGGTTGTCGTAGATGGGCGGGTTTGTACAGCACGACCTCCAAGCTCTCGCCTTGATGCAGAACTTCGACCCGCGAGGAGTCAACTCGCTGCCGGCCAGGTCCGGCCAAGTCGTTTTCCGATAGGCCTACCGCATCGGTTGCAAGCGTATTGAGTGATGGGTGTTTCCAGAAGTCATTGCAGTTGGCGGGCGACAAAAGCAGGCTTGTGGCAAGAATAAGTAGGGAAAAACAACGATAGTGGAGCATCGTTGATGAGTATATAGGAATACCCGATGGGGAGGAAGAGATATACAGAGACACCACAGGGCAGGATTGCGCTCTTTGCCTGTTACCCTTGCAATAATCTTCTTGCGGACGTGCCCGGCTTCGAACGGGTGCTGTTGGGCGAGGCGAACTGACAGAGAGGTCGTGAAAAGGGCATAAGCCTTCCGTGTCATGGATTTCTGTTCCAGACTATTTCTTCCACAAAATTCATTAACTTCGCGGGCGTCGGAAGCTTCTCGAAAATGGTATAACACAGTCCCTGCATGGTGCTTGAAGCGAATTGTCCGGCAGAGGGGATTCGGTCCAATCGACCTTGTTTTTTACGTGCAGATTTCTATATTTCCAGGCTGAATCTAACCCGACAGACACTGCTAGTAAAGTCAGTGCCTGTCAGATCAGGTCTGAACCTTTAAATACAGCAAGATTTAATTGTCATCTATCAATCACCAGAGAAATGTCATCAATCCGCCATTGACCTGCTGGAGTAGGGATCATTCGGACTCGAAGCTGATGAACTCCGGCTGTGGGAACTGTATAGGTACACTGCGTGACAGCGCTCACCCATCCATCAAGCACATTAGGGGTGCCATTGCCTGATACGAATACATTGTTTGAGCCAGACGGCGGGCAAACAGTCGGACCGGTTGGGCCAGCGGGATCTATAAAAATCGTGGAACCCAGCGTGGCCGAAAAATTGCCTAGCCTTGCACCAACGGCATTAAAAATGACGCGTATCAGCGTGTTTCGGCGTGATGTATTAAAGGTGATTGTTTGACCACCAGCCTGCGGACCATTGAGATCGAGGTCTCTTGCGGCGGCGGCATTTTGTGGGCTATTGTTCTGTGTTGCGAATAAAAGGTCGGCATTAGCCGTGTTAGCTATAAGTCCGAAACCCAGGATCGCCGTCAAGCTACCTAAGTAACGCATTTTCTTATTTATTGATCGTATATTCATGTTTTTACCCTCATCGTTGTATAAAAAGTAAAACAGCGTGATCAAAGTTTTCTCCTTCCTGATCGGTTACTTATCTAGCCCTGTCCCTGTAAGTCTTACTCGGCGTTTTGCGGTATCCATTCGAATTGAGTATCCATCTTCGGATTGAGTATCCATCTTCGGATTGAGTATCCATCTCTTCCTGATCAGCTACTTATCGAGCCTTGTTCCTGTAAGTCTTATTTGGCATCTTGCGGTATCCATTCAGGTTAAGGAGGCATCGTTTGTTCTTGAGATTCCTGGGATTCCTGTTCGCTTGGCTGAGCGGAGGGCTCTTCCAGGGATTTCATGAGTTGTGCGGCAAGTTCTGATACTTCCGGATCGTCATCTTTTTGAGCAGTTGCTAGAGTATCCAGGATATCAGATGTTCCGATTAAACCGTTTACGGAGCGGTCGAACAAGCCAGCAAGGGCAATAGAGCGGATTTTCGCAGAAGCATCGTTTTCAGCCAGATCTTTGAGCGTATCTGACGGCAAGTCTATCTGAGCCCGCAGGGCGGCATCCAATGTTTGAATGCGGATGAGCTCATCAGGGTCCGTCAGTGCGTTTTTTACAATTTCGGTTGCAGCGCCGCCTTGCTGCTCAACCATATTGGTAATAGCTGAGGCTCGCTTGTTGATTGAGTCTGCATCCGTTATGTCTTGTATACTCTCATCGGCGCGTGTTGCAATTGGCGGAGAAACTGGCGCCAATTTTTTTCCTTGGCCTTGCGGATAGACCCAAACAGTTGCAAGGCGAGCCGATTTGGCGTCGTCTCGGGTGTAAAAGAAAAAAATATCATAATTCTCAAAAAGCCGGTGCAAGCCCTGCTCTATAGAAAGATCGTGAAACTGGATTGTGGTTGTTGGATTTGCTATGGCTTCGCTCATTACAATAGTAATCCCTGATTGTTGGGCGATTTTATACGCAATGTCTTGAAGCGGATGCCTGGAGGCCTCAAGGCTTAAGTGGTTAGATCTGAATAGAACATAAAAGGGCGATGGATTGGCCGGTTGATCGGTATTGTCTGGGATCTTATCTTGAACTACTGAGCCCGATGCAGAGTCAGAATGAGGTAGGGCGGACACACGGGAGGAGTTGGCAGCACCAGAGTCTCTCGTTGTTTGTTCTGTTACCGGGCTTGGCAGATTTGGCCACAGCCAAGATATGAAGCCAATGGTCATGGCCGATATGATCACAATCTTTATTATTGTTTTCATAAGGAAACCTCCATCTAACAGGCGCGGGGTCAAATTCTCCTTTACTTAACGTACCGCGTAGCCGACTGACTGCGGGCGACACACAGGTTGCAGTCCGAGTTGATGTGATGGTTAGTTATTGATGTCGTGCCAAGTTAAATTCCTATGCTTTTATGGCTATTATTCATGTTTTTAAGCGGATTTCTATTCGTGCTTTTACTGTCTAGCTAAGCAAATATTGGAACGATAGGCTATATCGACTTAAAAAGTGGTCCTTGCCATTTGCAAATAATGGTGGGCTCCGCTAAATGCTGAAAGGGCAACCACGATGGTTCTTATCGGGTATTCGAGCCTTCAAATACCTCGATGGGGTGTTATCTGAAATATTAAATGAATCTTATGCTTCCGAACTATGGATAAACAAAATTTAATCTGTTCTGTTTGCGGAGGAGCTTGTTTGTTACTCGATGTCGTGGATTTCAATAAATCCTGTGAGGAAGCAGGAGGTAAGTTTCTCAGCCTTGCAGGAATTCCCGTTTACTATGCTCTCTGTAGCAAGTGCGGTTTTTGTTTTAGTCCAGAGCTATACGTATGGAGATTAGACGAGTTTGAGGAAAGGATATACAACGGTGAATACATCTTGGTGGATCCTGACTACATCGAAACCAGGCCTCAAGCAAATGCCGCTATGTTGCTTTCCATGTTTAGCAATCTGCCTCATTCTGTTAGGCACCTTGATTATGGCGGGGGAAATGGGCTTCTCGTGAAGCTCCTGCGTGAATCAAATTGGGAGTCCATTTCCTACGATCCTTTCGTAGACAGGAACATTAGCATTGAGCAGCTCGGAAAATTTGAACTAATTACTGCATTTGAAGTTTTTGAGCATGTTCCCGATGTTCAAGAGTTGATGTCGAATTTGCGCTCACTGCTTTCTTCGAATGGGCTTATATTATTTTCGACATTGTTGTCAGACGGAAACATTTATTCCAACCAACGGATAAGCTGGTGGTACGCATCCCCTCGCAATGGGCACATCAGCCTGTTTTCAAGAAATAGTCTCGCAATTCTTGCGCAAAATAGCGGATTCAATTTTGGTAGCTTCTCGCAAGATTTGCATGTTTTCCTCACAAACGTGCCACCTTGGGCCGCGCACATTATTCAGATGGGTTAAAACCATCAATTGACTGACCTGCGCTAAAAGTCGTCAAGCTCAGTGAGCTCAGACGCCATTGCCATCCGACCGATATTTCGCCAGTGTAGCGTCTGTTAAAGTTATTCTCGATGCCTGCAATAAAAAACGGAAGTGGGTCGCAGACGCATCGCAGTAGAAATCATCGCCTGGTTGACGCTATTTCAAAATAGCGCCTTTAAGTTATCAGTGAGCCCTGAGTATAAAAAAATTTTCAGATAAATTTTGGCACTCTTTATTGGCAAATAGAAGACACCGTTCAATGTTTAAGGTTTGCTTGCAACAGTTCGCATCTTTTAGCTTAAATGCCAACAAACCCAGAAAACTGGTGATTATCAGTAAAAAACTACTTTGAGATTCGGATGTTAATGTGGGGAAGCCTGAAAAAAATCATCCAGATTCAGAATGCCAAATCCATGAAATCCTGCCTTGGCGGCACGTTGAAAAGGTGTTGCAGGATTACCCGATTTCTACGCGGCTCAAAGAAATCGAAAAACTGGCTGATGTCGTCAATAAGGCGCTACCCGATCGCGATCTGGCCTCCTCCGTCAACCTGTGGCCGGAAGAGTCGATAGCAGACACTATTCTTCACGGACTCATGGGCGCAACTGTTCGGTTCATACAGAGGCCCAAATGAGTATATCGGATGAATGGTTGGGAATTCTGCTTAAGTAATGATGCGCCACGGTTTGAACCTTTCAAGCAAACTCCTGGGCCTAACCTGGACTGGGGATTAACGGACGCCCTATCGGCAGACTCGGTATGTCTATAATGAAGAAGTCGATGAATGCGGTCTGCGCTGATTGCGATGGTGCCGGCAATTTGATTGTATTGCCAAGCGCTTGCATCATCAGGCTTCAGGCTTCGGAATAAGGTTTTTTCGCAAGCATAAAGGACGACTTTAGTCGCCAGTAGCTTAGTTCAAGCATAAAAAGCGACAGGAGTTGCTCCAGTGGTTTTTAAGCAGATGCCATCTTTTTTGGATTTTCCTCTTTTTCATTTGGTCGGCAATCGTTTCCTGCGTTGCTCTGACTCCTTCAGTCCTGCAATCTCTGCAACAGCTAAATTACAGGGGTGAATGAATATAGAAAATGTATAACGCCATAATATGGCGTGTAATAGAACACTGACAGTAGATGCTTTAGGCGAAGCAGGAGTAGCTGGTGAGGAGCTTTTTTTGCCTTGTCGTGCTACACGGCCTACTTCCTTGTAGGCATCCCTGTGAGAGAAAGACAAAAATTGTGTAAATCCGGACAATTAAGAACAGATGGGTGGATAAGTTCTAGATATCATCTAAACCAGACAGTCCATAGACAGACCAGTTAGCAGAATCAAGGGCGCCTTCCTCATTATCTTTATTATTGTAATTAATTCGGCATACATATCTTTTGGTGGTAGTGGATGAGTCGCTGGTTACATCGACTTCAGCGTTAATCACATACTGATAATCACCAAGGCTCCAGGCATTAATAGGTTTTTCAGGAAAGTTAATTGCCACATCTGAACCGAGCTCTGATTTAATGTAACTGTTGCAGTGCGTAAACGCGAGATCTGTAAAAGAATTGGAAACAGGGGAAGCGCTGCCTTGATCTTTGGTGTCAACAAGAAATAAATCTGATTGGATAACTTTATAGATCAGGGGCATGATGAATTCCCGCTGAATTAATATCAGTCCAACCAGGCCGGCGGCGAGGACTAAAACAGGGTGTTTTCTCAGAAATAAGATAAGATTTTTTTTCATAAGATTTAGAAATTACATCAGAAAAATAGAAAGGATAGACAAGAATTTTAACAGAAATCAAAGTTTTAACAGCAAGGAAATTTATCGTGAATGAAGTGAGTATGAGGCAAACAGAATTCAGAACTGTTTTTGACTTGACAAGGTTAATCGAACTGGTAGACTGAGCGCTCACTAAATAGACTTAGTGACACCCTGATTCTAGAATTAGAAGTAAGGGAGAGAAAATGGAGTTGTAACAATGACTCCCGGCTAATAAACCGGGGATTTGATAATTTTTAGGAGGTAGAAATGGCAGCTACAACTGAATCAGTGAAAGCTGATGCTGCGGAAGCACCGCTGTTAAATAAAAGAAATCTAATTGGTGGCGTAATGATCTATGTGGTCTTCTACGCTTGGGTTCGTTGGTACGAAGGTATTTATGGCTGGTCAGCTGGTCTGGATTCATTCGCACCTGAATTCGAAACTTATTGGATGAACTTTCTGTACACCGAGATGATTCTTGAAGTAGTCACCGCATCAATTCTGTGGGGTTACATCTGGAAAACTCGTGACCGCAAAGTGATGTCAATCACTCCAAGAGAAGAGTTAAGAAGACACTTTACTCACTGGACATGGTTGATTTGCTACGCTACTGCTATTTACTATGGCGCTAGCTACTTCACTGAGCAAGATGGTACATGGCACCAAACAATCGTTCGTGATACTGACTTCACTCCAAGTCACATCATCGAATTCTATTTGAGCTATCCTATCTATATCATTACTGGTTTTGCTTCATTCCTGTATGCAAAAACAAGACTGCCTGCATACCAACAAGGTCTGGCGTTACAGTACATGGTATCAGTACTTGGTCCTTTCATGATTCTGCCAAACGTTGGTCTGAATGAGTGGGGTCACACTTTCTGGTTTATGGAAGAGCTCTTCGTTGCACCTCTGCACTATGGCTTCGTATTCTTCGGATGGGCGGCTTTAGGTATCTTGGGTGTTATCAACATCGAAGTTGCATCTATCTCTAAACTGCTGAAAAAAGACTTAGCTTAATAGAGTCTTCGGTTGTAATAACTATCTCCTGGCTGTTTTGCCTTCTTTTCAAGGGCAAAACAGCATAGTGAAAGATAGTATTAAATAAAAATAATTTAAATCCTTTAGGAGGTAAGCTAATGAGCGCATCTCAATCAGCTGTTCGTTCGCGTGCTGAAGCGGTAAAAGCTTCTCGTACGTTAGATTACATGATCGTCTTCGCAGCGTTTTTCGTAATTCTGGGCGGTTATCACATTCACTACATGTTGACCGGTGGTGACTGGGATTTCTGGACTGACTGGAAAGACAGACGTCTGTGGGTAACTGTTGCACCAATCGTTTCAATTACTTTCCCTGCTGCTGTTCAAGCATGCTTGTGGTTCCGTTACAAACTGCCTTTCGGCGCAGTTATCTGCGTACTGGGTCTGCTGTTAGGTGAGTGGATCAACAGATACATGAACTTCTGGGGCTGGACATACTTCCCAGTTAACTTCTGCTTCCCTTCAAACCTGATGCCAGGCGCTATCGTTCTGGATGTTATCCTGATGTTGTCTAACAGCATGACATTGACAGCAGTTGTTGGTGGCATGGCATGGGGTCTGTTGTTCTATCCTGGCAACTGGCCAATCATTGCTCCATTGCACATTCCTGTTGAATACAATGGCATGATGTTTACTCTGGCTGACTTACAAGGTTACCACTACGTAAGAACTGGTACTCCTGAGTACATCAGAATGGTTGAAAAAGGTACACTAAGAACTTTCGGTAAAGACGTTGCTCCAGTATCAGCATTCTTCTCTGCTTTCGTGAGTATCTTAATTTACTTCCTGTGGCATTTCTTCGGTAAATGGTTCGCAAAACCTGACTTCGTTCAGTCTGCATAAGAATCGTTTAACAGAAAACTTCACATTAAAAGGACTAGAGGCAACCGTATTATTTCAGTTGCCCTAGATACTCGGAAAAAATAATAGACTCTCTATTACAGAGGAGGATATATGAAATTAATTAAAGACAAAGTTGCAAAACTATCCTTTGTCGCACTGCTGATGACTGTTACAGCAGCGATGTTCTACACACCAACTGCATCTGCTCATGGTGAAAAGTCACAGGCTGCGTTCATGCGTATGCGTACTATTCACTGGTTTGACTTGAACTGGTCAAAAGAAGAAGTAGCAGTTAACGATACAATGACAATTTCTGGTAAATTCCACGTTTTCGCTGGATGGCCTGAAACTGTTGATAAACCAGAAGTATCATTCTTGAACATTGGTATTCCAGGTGCTGTATTTATTCGTGCAGGATCATGGATCGGTGGTCAATTAGTTCCTCGTTCAGTTACTCTGGAACTGGGTGAAACTTATGAGTTTAAAGTATTGTTAAAAGCACGTCGTCCAGGTGACTGGCACGTTCACACTATGATGAACGTTGAAGGCGGTGGTCCAATCATCGGTCCAGGTAAATGGGTAACTATTACTGGTACAATGGGATCATTCACTAACCCAATCACAACTTTGACAGGCGAAACTATCGACCTGGAAACGTTCAACCTGAGCAACGTCTACTTCTGGCACGCTTTCTGGTATGCTCTGGGCTTAGCTTGGTTGGTATACTGGGTACGTAAACCATTGTTCGTTCCACGCTATATCGCTATGGAATCAGGTAAAGGTGATTCTTTGATCACTGCTACTGACAAGAAAGTTGCTATGGCTTTCGGTGCTGGTACTATCGCTATCGTTGC
>CAYPJI010000063.1:0-5959 GCA_964411045.1 uncultured Methylobacter sp.
CCCTGGCCGGCCTTGATTTCGCCGGTCGTAAATGTATAGTCAGGCTCCGCTGCCATAACTATGCCGCTGATGCCCAGTGACAGCGCTGACACCATGGATAATGCGATTGCAAAATGTATCATTTTCATTTTCGGCTACTCAAAATTTACAAAATTAATAATCAATGATCCATCGAGCATGGCTGTTATGGCGCAATGGTTCTCAGGATCTCTGGTTCTTAATCAAGCAACTCTCGTGCCAACTAAGTAAAAATAAAAAACAATATAAATATCAAAATGATATGTTCAGAGGAAAAGAATTGAAAACAACTTTGCCTGGCGGGTGAGACAGTCTGGCTGTCTCACAGCTGTCTTATGAGACAGTCGCGAGACAGTGTCCAGGCAAGGTCGGAGGATTACGGAATTTACGAGTCGAGCCCGGGGGCGGACATTGGATTGAAAAGCGCCTGCTGCGGCCAGAGGCCTGTTTATCGATCCAGCGAAATGTCCAATTCAGACAGACGCCGATAGAACGTAGCGCGGCTGATGCCGAGCATTCTGGCGGCTTGCAGGCGATTGCCGCGGGTTTTGTTCAGAGCGGCCAGAATGCGGCCCCGCTCGTCTTCCACGGCCGTCGTGGGTTCAGTCTCGATAAAGGCAGGTGCTGCGCCCCGGCTGAATTCGGGCGGCAGGTCCTGGGGATTGATGCGCTCGCCTTTGCTGTGGATAACCGCATAGTCCACGCAGGCTTTCAGCTCGCGCACATTGCCCGGCCAGTCGTAATTCATCAGGCATTGCAGGGCTTCGGCCCCGAACCGGGGCTGAGCCCGGCTGGAAAAGTGATAGCTCTGGCAGAGGAAGGACTCGACCAGCAGCGGGATGTCCGCTTTTCGCTCGCGCAGGGCCGGCACATAAAGCCGCGCCACGCGCAGGCGGTAGAGCAGGTCCTCGCGGAAGCGGCCAGCGCGGACCTCTTCGGCCAGATCCTTGTGCGTCGCGGCCAGTATCCGCACATCGACCTTGCGTATCCGGGTATCGCCGAGGCGGGTGATTTCCTTTTCCTGCAGCACGCGCAGCAGGCTGGCCTGCATGCTCAAGGGCAGGTCGCCGATCTCGTCCAGAAACAGGGTGCCGCCGTGCGCGGCCTCGAAAAAGCCCTCCTGGTCCGCGACCGCGCCCGTAAACGCGCCCTTGCGGTGGCCGAAAAGCTGGCTGGCCAGCAGCGATTCGCTGAGTCCTGCCGAGTTGACGGCGATGAACGGCCCGTCCTTGCACGGGCTGGCGGCATGGATGCTGTGGGCGACCAGTTCCTTGCCGACGCCGGTTTCGCCCTCGATCAATACGGTCCAGTCGCCGCGCGCCACATCCTCGATGAGCCGGTACAGTTCCTGCATGGCCTCACAATTGCCGAGCATCCGGCCGTAGCGGCTCTCGTCGATGGTTTGCCGCAGTTGATGGATTTCGGTGACGTCGTAGAGCAGCAGAATGTGGCGGTCGGGGGCCTGCGGATCATCGCGCACATCGCACTCTACCCAGCAGGCTTTCCGGTCCGCGCACTGCCAATGCAGGGTGACGCGGTAGCGTTCGGCGGGCGGGAGGTCCAGCAGCCGCTGCAGTTGTATTTTCGACTGCATGCCGAAAGGCAGCACTTGATCCCAGGGACGGCCCACGGCGGTGTCGCGGTCGATGCCGGCAAACTGCTCACAGGACTCGCTGACGAATTCCACGCGGTGATCGGCGTCCAGCATCAGGGTGCCTACGCGGAATTGATTGAGCAGGACCAGCAGGTTTTCCTGGTTTTTTTTAAGTTCAGCCAAAGTACGCGCGGCCAGCGTCTCGGCTTCCTTGCGCTTGGAAATGTCGCGCACGATGCCTTTGAACAGTGAGCCTTGAGGGAGTTTCACCTCAGTCACGGAGAGATCGATAGGGAACACGGTTCCGTCCTTCCGGCGCGCGGACAATTCCCGCACAGCCCCTAGTATTTTGGCCCGCCCGGTTTTCAGGTAATTCTCAAGATAGCGATCATGCTGGCTGTGATAAGGCTCAGGCACCAGCAGCTTGACGTTATGGCCCATCATTTCCTCCGGGCTGTAGCCGAAGATGCGTTCGGCTGCGGGGTTGACGGATTGGATGATGCCGGATGCGTCGATGGTGATGATGGCGTCGAGGGAGCTGTTCAGCAAAGCGCGATGGCGGGCCTCCTCTTCCTTCAGCTGGTTTTCCTTTTCCCTGATCTCGGAGATGTCGGCGAAAATCGCAACCGCGTGGGTAATAGTGCCCTGCTGATTATGTATCGGAGACGCTGCACCGACGTGGAGTGGGATACGGCGGCCGTCGCGCCAGATCTCCATGTCGCTGACGGATACCGTGTCGCCTCTTAGCGCCTGCATGATCGGCCTGGCTTCAGGCGGATAGGGGCTATCGGTGCCGGCCACGGTAGCTTGGCAATAGCTTGCCAGGCTGCCAATCATGGCGCCCGGCTCAAAGGTTTTTCCCGTAATGGTGCTAGCCGCTTTATTGGCAAAGAAGACCCGGCCTTGCGCATCCAGAACCAGTACGCCGAAAGGAATGGCTTCGAGGATCTCGTAAAAACGCTGGGCTTGCCCGTACATTTCGGCCTGGGCTTCTTTTTGCGCCGTGACGTCGGTCTGGATGCCTATGTAATGGGTGAGCCGGCCCTGGTCATCGAAAACCGGTGCCAGGCGCAATTCATTCCAGAATAATGTTCCGTCCTTGCGGTAATTCCTTAAAACGACCGTCGTTTCCCGGCCCTCGTTCAGTGCTCGACGGAGGACATCCAGCTCGGGTTGGTCATGGTCTTCGCCCCGCAGGAACCGGCAGTTGCGTTCCAGGATCTCGGCTTTCGAGTAGCCCGTCATGACTTCGAATGCCCGGTTCACATAGATGAGAGGCGTATCGTCCTGTCTCGCGTCGGCCACGGTGATGCCGCAACTGGCCGAGTCCAGCGCTTTGATGATCCAGTCCGGTATATTTTGGGGATTAGTCAGGGGCACGATGGTTGCCTTTTTTATTAGTTCAGGTTGGCAAAAAGATACCTATACGTCAGGCCTTTGTTTGACCCTCCTAGTTCCCAAAAAGCGTTGAAAAATAAACGCGGGCTCTGCAAGCCTGCGGGCGCTCTTTTTCTTTGTTTTAAAGAGCCTCGTCACTATCTTTTCCCGGCTGACGACGGAAAGGCAAAATGCGCAGGCGCTGAGTGGAAACCATGGCCGATTTGCGGCTCTAACCCACCCTCTAAGGCTCGACATGAGATAAAATAGAGTGCTTATGAGCGCATACTTACCCCTATAATTGAAGTTTCATTCATGCTATTTAACTCATACATTTTTATTTTCCTGTTCCTTCCCATTACCGTTCTCGGTTTTTATTACATCGGCAAACGCAGCCACCCTCTGGCCCTGTCATGGCTTGCCGTTGCGTCGCTGTTCTTTTACAGCTGGTGGGATGTGCGTTTTCTCGGGCTGTTATCGGGTTCGATCGTTTTCAATTACAGCGCGGGCTATTTGATCAGGGATAGGCATTATTCCGGCCAGGCAAGATCGATATTAACCGGCGGCATCATGGCTAATTTGATATTGCTGGGCTATTTCAAGTACGCCAATTTCTTCATAGAAAACATAAACAGCCTGATCCACACTTCATTCTCGACCAGCGACATTCTATTGCCGCTGGGTATTTCGTTTTTTACTTTCACGCAGATCGCTTTCCTGGTGGATGCTTATCAGGGCAAGGCGAAAGAATATAATTTCATTCGCTATATATTGTTCGTGACTTATTTCCCGCATTTGATCGCCGGCCCCGTGCTGCACCACAAGGAAATGATGCCGCAGTTCGCCAGGCACGATATCTGCCGAATCAACTGGGAAAATATCGCCGCGGGCCTGACTATTTTTCTGCTCGGGCTCGCGAAAAAGATATTCATAGCCGACTCGCTGGCCGATTTTGCCACGCCTGTTTTTACAGCCGTCCAACAGGGAGGACAGCCGTTATTCTTCGAAGCGTGGATAGGCGCCTTATCGTACTCGCTGCAATTGTATTTTGACTTTTCAGCGTATTCGGATATGGCGATCGGCTTGTCGCTGCTGTTCAACGTGCGCCTGCCGATCAATTTCAATTCTCCCTATAAGGCCGCCAGCATAATCGAATTCTGGCGCCGCTGGCATATCACGCTATCGCGCTTTTTGCGCGATTACCTGTATATTCCCTTGGGCGGCAATCGCCGCGGCCCTGCGCAGCGTTATCTGAACCTGATGATTACCATGCTGCTCGGCGGGCTGTGGCACGGGGCGGGCTGGACGTTTGTCATCTGGGGCGGGCTGCACGGTTTGTACCTGCTGGTCAACCATGCCTGGCGCGAGCTGAAGGCCTTCGCAGGCTGGCATGACGGCGGCAGGAATGCGCGCCTGTTATCCGGAATCGCCA
Source organism: uncultured Methylobacter sp. (assembly GCA_964411045.1). Classification (GTDB taxonomy): domain Bacteria; phylum Pseudomonadota; class Gammaproteobacteria; order Methylococcales; family Methylomonadaceae; genus Methylobacter. The sequence goes on from CAYPJI010000063.1 coordinate 4,422, forward strand.
CTTTTCTGGCCGTCGTCATCGGCTGGGTATTTTTCCGGGCCGACAGCGTCGATACGGCCATGCGGATGCTCAACGGCATGATGGGGTTAAACGGCTGTTCCGTATCCAATAAACTGGGCCGGTTCGAATTCAGCCAGGCGCTGGAACATTTCGGCTTCCAGTTCAATGGCGTCATGACCTTGACCAGGCTGAAAACGGAGAAAATTATTCAGCTATTGATTGTCACGATGATCATCGTCTTCAAACTGCCCAATATTGCGCAAATCATGGCCAATCATCAGGTGGCTTTGACGGCGCCGAATCCGGAAATCAGAAAACCGGGTTTCATTCACTGGCAGCCGTCGTTATGGCATGCCTTGTCGATTTTGATTCTGGGCTTTTTTGCGTTGATTAACCTATCGAAGCAGTCGCCTTTTTTGTATTTCCAGTTTTAAGCAATGAATTCTCTCGCGCATACCTTTAATTTCAGAAAATACAGCCTGACACTGATCGTACCTCTCAGCATCGCCATATTGGCGTTGTGGGGCGTGGAATGGTATTTCGAGCCGCTCGATGGTGATCTGACCAGAGTAGGGCATCTGTCGGAAAAGGATTTTGGCTGGAATCAGCCTCAACCGCTTATTGCTCAAGACCAGCTAAAGAGCGATGCGTTGACTGACTCGGACGTGTTTGTAATTGGCGATTCCTTTTCCGAACAGCTGCTTTGGCAAACCCGGCTGCTGCCAAAGCATTTAAAACACAGCTTCATCCATTGGGATCAATTCAAGCCCTGCGAGAATGTCGGCGACGCCCTGCGCCGTGCTGGCTTCAAAGGCCGCTATGTCGTGCTTGAAAGCCTTGAGCGTTATTTTCAGCCGCGTATGAATGCTATTTGCAAAAACAATGACGACATTAAAGTCAAAGTCCACAGCAGGCCTTCGCCGCTCATGACGCGCACGCACTCGCTGATGACATCGATAAAAAGCCCAACGGGCGGTGAATGGACGCTCAAAACACTGATCAACAAGATCAAGTTCACTTATCTGGAGAGGCCTGGCGATTTTATCGTTTTCCATAACGCACGGCTCGTCGCTATGGATGGCTGCGGCTTGTTTTCTCACCAATTATGTAACTATGGTTTGTTTTTCAATGGCGACTTCGATAAACCCGCGTTTGACTCAATAAACAATGTCCTGGCTATCAATAACAGCCTGCTTAACGCGGGTATTCAGCCTGTCTGGCTTGTTGTGCCGGATAAATCCACAGTTTATTTGAATAAACGCGTATCAACCCCTATCTGGGATGCCTTGGCCCGGTACCCGGCAGTATCAGCCCCGAACTTAGCCGATCTGTTTATACAGCAGAGTAAACTGGTCAAGGATTTCTATAAGCCCAACGACACGCATTTGAGCGTCAACGGTTATCTGTATCTCGGCGATCTCGTGGCGGAGCGGCTGCAGTAGCAAGGCCGGATGAAGGCGCTATGCTTGAGCGGAAGAAGGCAATTTGGTACTGTGGCGCTATTACCAACGTCAACTTACGGAATTTCATTATGGCAG
>CAYPJI010000063.1:5969-10384 GCA_964411045.1 uncultured Methylobacter sp.
CACAGTTACCGCTTTACTCATCACTTACTGGTTTTACAGGAGCGCCGAAGCGACCGGCAGAAATCCCTTATCCTCGGCCGGACTGGGCTTCCTGGCTTTCCTGATACCCTGCATTGTCTGGACCTTCGCAGTCACGCCGGGACTGCGCGATGCGGTCGAACACAACCCGGGTACTCTTTCAGGCCTGTTTGTCAATTACGCCTATATCGTAGTGGGCGCGGCTTGCGCCGCCTGGGTCAAGCACATGCATTTCAAGCAGGCCGAGTCGTAAAGTCTCGCTATAAACTGAATGACATATCATTCCCATGTTCCGGCGCGGGAATGATAAATTGGACGCCGCTCGCCGTACAGGCCAGTCAATTGCGGCGCTAAACAATTAATCCGTCGAAGCATCTGGCAGCGTAAAGCCCCTCATAATATTTGTTTGATTATGCCCCGTATTGCGTTAGACTTTGGTTTCGAATCGATACAATAATTAAAGCCGGTCTTAGAGGTGCACTATGAAACGCAAGCTACTGGATTTGCTGAGTATGTTGTTATTCAGCTTAATAGGACTCAGCTGGATCGGGGTTGCCAGCGCGAACCAACCCGATTTTGAACAGCTCAAGAAGAATTACTATGACGCTCACCCGGGCAAGGGATCGCACGCCGACTACTGGGAACCGATCCCCATCCAGAAATACTGGAACGCCAAGGACTTTTACAAGCCGCCCAAAACCGTGCAGGGCGAGTTCGGCCGCGATGACTGCGCAGGCTGCCATCAAGCCACCAGCCCAGGCGCCTTTCATGCCTGGAAAAACAGCGTCCACAGCGACCTGGCCGCGATCCGCAATCTGCCGGACAGCGACGTGCGCGCCTACAAGAAGCAAAAACTGTCCGAAGTGGAAGCCAATCTAGTGAAACAGGGCCTCCTTGAAGAAGGCCAGCAACTCGATCAGGTCGGTTGTATCGATTGTCACGGCGGCGTCGGCAAGGAAACCGTCAACCACGCCGAGAATCTGGTGATGCCGGATCGCGCCGCCTGCGGCTCGTGCCATCTGGATGAATTTGCCGAAGCGGAGTCGGAAAAAGACCAGGAATGGCCGCAAAAACAGTGGGGCAAAGGCCACCCTTCCCATGCGGTCGACTGGGAGGCCAACGTCGAAACCCCCATCTGGGCGGCCATGCCGCAGCGGGAAGTGGCGCAAGGCTGCGACATGTGCCACTACCAGCAGAACAAATGCGACGGCTGCCATACCCGCCATACCTTCTCCGTCGCCGAGGCCCGGCAGCCGGAAGCCTGCTCCACCTGCCACAACGGAGCGGACCATAACGAATTTGAGGACTTCATGCTGTCCAAGCATGGCACCCAATACCAGACACAGGGCAAAGCCAAATGGAATTTCGAAGTGCCGCTGAAAGATGCCATCGCCAAAGGCGGCTATACGGCGCCGACGTGCCAGGTCTGCCACTTTGAATACAAAGGCGAATATTCGCACAATCTGGTGCGCAAAGTGCGCTGGGCGTTCAACCCGACGCCGGCCATCGCCGACAATCTCGGCCATCCCTGGTTCGAGGAACGCAAACAGGCCTGGGTCGATACCTGCAGCCTGTGTCATTCGGCCAGTTTTGCCAAGGCCTATCTGGATGCGGCCGACAAAGGCACCCTTCAGGCCCTGGCTGTGGAGCAGGAAGCCAAGAAAGTCGTCACCAAACTTTACGAAGACGGCCTGCTGGTCGGCCAGAAAACCAACCGGCCTGCGCCTCCTGCTCCGGAAAAAGACGCACCGGGCGGATTCTTCCAGTTGTTCTGGGCGAAAGGCAATAACCCCAGCCGCGTGGAACGCATCCATGCCGATATGTGGGAACATAACCTGATCAAGCACTATAAAGGTATTTTCCACGCCAATCCCGGCGGCTTCACCTACACCGAAGGCTGGTCGGAACTCATGAGGGACTATACCAACATCATGGATGAAGACACGCGCTTGCGTGCAGCGGCCGGTAAGACCGCGTCTGTTCCGTCTCAGGCCCCGGCGTCTGCTCCGGTATCCTCTTCAGCCGGTGAAAAAGGCGGCGATAACAGCCTGCTCATCAGCGGCCTGTTGCTGATCGTGTTCGGATTGTCTGTGGCTTATATGGTCTTGAGGCCCGTCCGGACCCAAAAGCCGGAGAAGCTGGAAGAACAGGATAAAGCGCAGCCGGAAGCTGTGAGCGAACAGGGCAGAGAGCAAGAGTGATGTCCCGGAAAATAAGAGAAGGACTGCTTATGCTGATCAGTATCGCACTGCTGGCGACAGGCGGCGCGATACTGTACCGGCAACTGCTGCCTTCGTCCTCCGCCCAGGCGGATGGCGCGACAAGCGGCGATCAGCTCAATGTCCGCCATGCGCCGGAACCGCAAGCCGATGTGCAGGGCCGTTTCCCTGCGCAGTCGGTCGAGCGCTATGCCTTCAGCCAGGACGGCAAGGATCTGTTCAGCCTGCTCGTGGCCGGGTATCAGGACAGCGCCGGCCTGCCGCAGGGCGCGGTCCTGTTTCCGAAGGACGCGCAGGAGATTGCTTCCAGCCCGACCGGCCTGCGCCATGCCGTCTGGCAATCGGCGGCCGACGTCATTGCCCGCAAGGCGCCGCAGGACGCGCTATTCCTGAGCTGGTGGGACGACGGTCAGCGCATTCATTATCTGAGCGGCAAGGAGGCCTGGCTGCGCAAGCCGTCCGATAAAACCTTCGCCAATCCGGTCTGGAAGGCGTTGAAGGACGGCTTGCCGGCAGCATCGGACGAGGAGCGCACGCGCCTGGCCCAAATGGCTCGCTGGCTGACCATGGACAGCGAAAAAGCCCTGGCCGAAATCGCCGCGCATTTTGGTCCGTCGCAGCCCGTCTATCTGCTGGTCAACAATGATCTGCTATTGCATCTGGCCGAGCTTACCGCCTACGGCGGTGCGCCTTTATCGCTCGATTCAAAAAATATCCCGGCGGGCAATGATCTGCATGGGGATATTGCCCTGGTCAAGCGCTGGGCTAATGAGACAGGCGACGGCAATTATCTGGCGCATAAAGAGGATAGTTATTACCGTGTCTGGTCGACGCCCGATGCGAAAGCCAAAAACGCCCTGTTGGTGAGATTGCTGCCTTTTGTGGATTCGCTGAAAAAGCTGCCTGAAGGCGTCAGTCTGGTTTACCAGAGCCATTGGGGTGGATTCTTGTCCGTTTATAAAATTGAGCATCAGCCAGTTCATTAAAAAGCGTAAAAGCTTTGGATCTGACGTTATAGCAAATATCAAGTTGACAGGGCTGACGCAGGCCTGCGGGGGCGATTTCGGTTGTTCCCACAGGTTTTAATAAAACTGTTTGTTTCGGCGGTTGAACAGGCAGGCTGCCTAAGTCCTGTTTTTGAATTAAATCTGGCTGGTAGAATTCGATCCTAAGCGAATGGTAAAGTGTTTTAAAAAACCAGTGATATGGTGCCAAAACTTTATTGCAATAATTTATTGGATAACGCGGAAGCCCAGCCTTTCGCATCCAAAGAAACTGGAGTCTAATAAAGGTTTGAAGATGGGGTCGAGTTAAGTATAACTGAGCTACGGCGAGGACGAGCATTCTGCATTGTATTCTTCCTCGAGCACGCTGAGTTGCTCCCGATCCGTCTCCAGTTCATCCTCCAATGCCTGTATTCCATTCTTGATCTCCTCGATTTGATCGGCATCTTGACTCGACTGTTTCTGTAGCTCACCGAGATGATCCTTCTGACTATTGATTTCGCGCTCCTTCAATTCGATTTCTTGCTTCAATGATTTGATGGCTTCCGCCGTCCTCTCGCAGAAAGTTCCGGTTGCATGATTATTATTCTCGGGCGGTTGAGTAAACATGAGTAGCCCTCCATTCTGTTGATGGTGATAAGCATTACTATCTGCCCCGACGTGCCGCATAACCGGCTGCCGACGACGCATCATGCGTGGCGGGCAGGCCGGATTGACGCGATGGTTAGTCATTTATACTGAACCGAAATGGATTTCCGTTGCTTTCATAGCTATTGTTCATGTTTTCAGCTGAATTTCCATTCGCACCATTACTGTCTGGCTCAACAGGCGATGAATCGATCACTCGGACTTTATGGAAAAGATTGACTGTCTGCTTTTGAATGATGGCCAATCAGTTTTATTACTGATGTTACGCATACTGCCGAAAAAAGCTGATCATTTTGGCCATGAAAAAGAGAAACTTGAGTTATACACCGATTATTTGATCAGCAACAATAGCTATGCGACCGCGACGGGTTTATCGGCGATGCTGGATGGCGACGTGAGCCATGACCAAGTGACACGGCTTTTATCGGAGCGGGACTATACCTCTATCAGTAAATAATTATTAGGTTCAGTCTAGTACTCAGTCATTTTTGTAATGTCGGGTAAAGTTTTTTCAATTTTATCCGAG
>CAYPJI010000064.1:0-10324 GCA_964411045.1 uncultured Methylobacter sp.
CAGTGATAATGGCCTCAAAGGCGGAGCTGATAAACGCTGTCATATTCAGGTAGTGATTCCGCATCAATCAGATGTAATTATTGATGATGTTGAGGAAAGCATGTATGCGGCTGTTGACAATGCGACCGATCGAGCCGGGCACACTGTTACGCGTCATGTGACTAAACATCGCAAATTCAAACGCGTATTAGACCCAATTGACTCAACTGCCGCGTAGAAATGATTCATAATCATTTTCTATTCGACTAAAGACACTGACGCGCTCTCTCCATTCGGGAGAGAGCCATTAGCAGCACCTCATTCCATTGCAGTATTAATCAAGCTTGGGTACTCTAACCAATTTGCCGAATCAGTTTTCGCCAGGCCTGGACTTTACCGCATTTATCCAGATCATCTCTTGAATCCAATTCATAATCCGAAGGAGAACGCATGAACTTTCGAATACGACAATTGATCGTTTTGTCGGCTTTATGCCTGGTGAGTCTGAACGGCTTTGCCGAGCAACGTATCGCCGTTTTGGATTTCGAGCTGAAGGATCTGACCCTGGCGCCAGGCATTCCTTCTGAAGTCGAACGTACGGCCGGCATAAAGGCCATGTTGGAAAACGAACTGGTGAAAGCCGGGTATGAAGTCGTAACGGTAAGCTCGGAGGCCCAGCAAAGCGCTAATGCCGGCGTCGGGTATCTTTTTGATCATGATGATGTGGCGGCCAAGCTGGCCAGACAGGCCGGCGCCGACTATATATTGGTCGGGCGTCTGCATAAGCCCAGTTTCCTGTTTGCCTATCTTATGGGGCATCTGGTTAGCGTGCGTGACAGCAAGTTAGTCGGAAACTACATTTCTGAGATTAAAGGCAGCGATAAAAAATTGACCTTAAAAGGCGTGGAGGATCTGGTCGTTAAAATCGACAAAACACTGAAAGCAATAAAACAACCTTGAATCCCGAGGAATTTTTTCTATCAAAAAGGCATTTTGTCATACTGAATTATAAGTTTTTGCTAAACTATTCTTTTCAGTAATTATGTGCCATATAGTTTGGCGTTATAACTAAATAATAGCAGGGACAATATGCCGGTTATATTAAAAGAACTTGCCGATTTATGCGGAGCCCGTATCGAAGGGGGGGATGCATCGGCATTAATTCATTCTGCAGCGGATATTATGGCTGCACGAAATGGACAAGTCACACAGCTGACTAACAGTCGATATGCCGGGCATATCAAGGATTCGACGGCTTCCGCCTGTTTTATTGCCGAAGGTTTTGCTGTTGAAAACGTCCCGTCAAGCATGGCGTTATTAGTCTGCGCCGATCCGGAGATCAGTTTTATTAAAGCGGTTGAACTGCTGCATCCTGCCAAGAGTTATCGCCGGCAGATCTCGCCACAGGCTGTGCTTGAAGATAATGTCGTATTAGGCGATGAGCTTTATATCGGCCCGTATGCCGTGATAGGTGAAAATACGGTGATCGGAGATGGCAGCGATATCCTGGCTGGCGTCTATATCGGCAAAAATGCAAAAATAGGCAGAAATTGCCGTATTCATCCGTATGCTGTCATTTATGACGACGTGGAAATAGGCGATAACGTCATCATACATTCCGGCGCGGTTATCGGTGCCGAGGGATTCGGCTATAAATTCCGTGATGGCGCGCATGTTAAAGTGCCGCAGGTCGGCAATGTCGTTATCGAAGATAACGTCGAGATAGGCGCCAATACCTGTGTCGACAGAGGCGCATTGGGCAGTACCATTATCGGAATGGGCAGTAAAATAGATAACCTGGTGCAGATCGGACATAACAACAAAGTCGGCAAGCATGTAATCATGTGCGGTCACGTTGGTGTATCCGGTTCCTGCACGATTGAAGATTATGCCATTCTGGCCGGCAGTGCAGGCGTTGCGGATCATGTCACGATCGGACGTGGAGCTGTGGTTCTGGCGCGCTCGGGCATAGCCGGCGATGTCAAAGCCGGGGCTCAGGTATTCGGCAGTCCTGCCAAAGATAAAAAAGAAGCCTACAAGGAACAGATTGCCATTAGCAAACTGCCTGAGTTATTGAAGAAAGTGAAAGTCTTGGAAGAGAGGCTCAGCCTTCTTGAAAAGGATGAATAGCCGATACGTTTGAGGGAATCTAGCTCGGATATTTCATAAAAACCACGAAGAATACGAATGACTCCAGGGGCAGATATTTGCTTCTCGGCAACTGCTCCTGCGTTGCTCTATCTCCTGCATCCCTGCAGTCGTCGGCAACTGCTCCTGCGTTGTCTTGCTACACGCCATCTATGGCGTTACGCAATATCGCATTCCCCCATCTATGTGGTTTATGCGGAAGGTAGAATTGCGTCTGAAACAGTAATCGAAACACGAAGAAAATGAAGGTTTTATTATTTTCTTCCTGTCACTTCATGAGTTCATCCGGAAACATGGGCAAACATTTGAATTTCAAAGCTTTCGCACCCTTCGTGGTGAAATATTCAGGTTAGGGGCGAACGAATATTGCCGTTGAGGGCGCTCATTGAGGAGGTTATTTCTCCAGCAATGTCAAAACTTCTGATAGGGGTATTTGGAAGAGGAACTGTTATCTAGCTTAATAACAGTCCTGAACATACCCCCTCGCAATATACGAGGGGGTATAGCAGTTATCTTTTACAGATTATTCTGCTTTATTGCTAGTTGCTTTTTTTCTTGCGTCAATTTGCTGGAAAGTTTCTTTTTGAAGCTCAGCTACAGCGCCGCTTTTCAAATGCTCAGTTTCTCTGCTTTTGAGCATAACAACTAATACGATAGTTAAAACGATGATTCCGCCGATATACAGCCAGAAATTATCTCTTTGTTGTTCTTCAGCCATTTTTAAATCCTCATATAGTTATTGTAGTAATGATTTTTTGTCCCCTCTCCTCAAAGGGGTAACTCAGTAATTATTTTAATCACCGAATCGATCGTCGAAGTTTTTATAAACGACGGGTTAATTTTTATCACGAGATAAGGTGTTGTGTCAAAACTAAAATGAAATTATCTTGATTACTAGTTTTTTGAGATTGCACAATTAGCTTGTTTATTCGTAAATTTCTTAATATTTTATAAATAAGATGTTGATAATAAAGAATTTTATTTTTTGATTTCGCGGCATGCATAAAAACTGCCGTAAGGTATTGTTAGCATGAGATGGCGTACAGCCGGCTAAAAAATCACAGTGGCGAGGCAGAAGGAAGGTCAGAATGTTTGAAAAAGTCGAGGAACTGGGCCATACCTTGAAGAAATCCGATTATGATGAACAACTGCCTGAGCTGAGAAGGCAATTACTGGTAGTTCAGCAGAAACTCAGGCAAATGGACTTTCCTGCCATTATCCTCATATCGGGCGTAGATGGAGGCGGCAAAGGCGAGGCGATCAATTTGCTGAACGAGTGGATGGGTCCGCACTATGTGCAGACCAATGCTTTCGATGATCCTAGCGATGAAGAGAAGGAGCGGCCTGAATTCTGGCGATTCTGGCGCACTTTGCCGGCAAAAGGCGCCATCGGCATTTATACCGGTTCCTGGTACAGCGAGCCGTTATCGCGGCATATCCATCGGGAAATCAACGATGAACAACTGCAGGCTGAGCTCATGCATATCAGGCAACTGGAGCAACTGCTGATAGACGATGGTGCTTTGATCATCAAATTCTGGCTGCATCTTGGCCGGGACGCGCAGAAAAAACGTTTGAAAAAACTCGAAAAAAATCCCGAAACCAGCTGGCGGGTAACCAGCCGCGATAAAAAGCATCTGGAAACCTATGACGAGTTTATCGGCGCGGCTGAAAAAGTGCTGTCCGGAACCAGCACCGGCGCATCGCCGTGGCTGATCATCGACGGTACGGATAAGCATTACCGCCGCTTAGCAATAGGCCGGCACGTGCTGGACAGTATCAGCAGACATATTGAACAGAGAGGCGCAGACAGGAGAGGCATCGAAAAGCCAGCCGCACCCGGCGTCATTAACATTGCGCAACATAATCTGCTCGATACGCTCGACCTGTCGCTTAAACTGGAGGAAAAAACCTACCATGAGCAACTGAGTTTTTACCAGGGCAAGCTGAGCAAATTAGCAAGGCTGGCGCGTCAGGAAAAACGCTCCAGTATATTGGTCTTCGAAGGCTGGGATGCCGGCGGCAAAGGCGGAGCCATCAGGCGTTTAATCCATGCGCTGGATGCGAGGAACTATCGCGTGATTCCTGTTTCCGCACCCACCGATGAAGAACGCTCCCGGCATTATTTGTGGCGATTCTGGCGCCATATCCCAAGGGCTGGCAAAATCACTATTTATGACAGGAGCTGGTACGGGCGCGTGCTGGTTGAACGTGTCGAAGGTTTGGCGGCAGAACGTGAATGGCAGCGCGGGTATTCGGAAATCGTCAACTTTGAGGAAGAATTGATGCGTGCCGGCATTATCGTCCTGAAATTCTGGCTGCATATCGACAAGGAAGAGCAACTGAGACGGTTCCAGTCACGCGAGCAGATCAGCTATAAACGATATAAAATAACCGAAGAAGACTACCGCAATCGCGAAAAATGGGCCGCATACGAATTGGCCGTCAATGAAATGATTGTCCGGACCAGTACCCAGGCAGCGCCTTGGACATTGGTTGAAGGCAATGATAAAAAATACGCCCGCATCAAGGTGCTGAAAAGCTACTGTGAGAGGCTGGAATCGGCCTTGGGCTGAAAGCTGCCTTTTGAACACACTTCAAGGCACTTATGACGCTCGTTTAAATCACTGACGGCATCTGATAGAAGAACACCGACAGGCTTGCGTAAGCCCTGAATGTTAAAAATACCACTCAGCTTGAATTTGAATGTTCATCTTAAATTCAGGTTAGAGAGTTAGATTTCGAGTTAAGGACAACAAAAATCAACCCTCAATTACGGACTGTGCCATGACTCACAATATCCGATTCATTGCATTATTATTTATCTGTTCCTCCATAGCCAAAGCGGATATATTCAAATGCACCGATCCTCAAACCAAGCGAGCGCTGTATCAGGCGAAGCCTTGTGTCGGCGTTGCCGTCGAGCAGCGGATTGAGATGAAAAACCGTAGCGCAGAGGAAGAAGCCGCGGCGGACGAAAGACTGCGCAATTGGCAGGTCAGGAAGGCGGAGGAAGAAGCGTTGAAAGAGGAAATTGCGAGAGAGCGATGGGAAGCACATTTAAAAGCCGCTGAAGTTGAAGCCGCTCAACGCAATGTGGCAATCCAGCGGGAACTGGTACGAACACAACAGCGACTGGCCGATGAGATGAGCAGGCGGCCTGTGGTGATTCCGGTTCAGCCTGATTTCAGCCCGGCAAGAGCTGATACGAGGGTAATACAGGTGGACCGAGGCGTTGGGCAAGGGCCTGTAGCGATTCCGGCGCAGCCTGGCACAAGCCCTGCAAGAATTGGCGCGAACGCTACGCGGGCAAGCCGATGGGGCACTCAGACAACAGGCCGGTGAGAGGTGCAGATACGCTGAGGCAGCTCCGGTCCTGTTTTTGTTCCTGCCCATGCCTTCTTGGATGGCAGATCAATTGCCTGTTCCGCAATCCCATAACCGGCTAGCCATGCCGGTTTTTTGTGCCCAAAGCTCAACAATAGTTCATTGCTGAATAACAGCAATTACACCTGGCGCAAGGCGATATCAGGATTATAAGCATGGGCTATAGGTGCAGCAATTTTTAGCCTGCAAAAAATTACGGCAATATCAATGTATTACGATAAGTACTCATACGAATTTTATTCTGTTCTTTTTAGAGTATAAATAAATATATGTATGTCATGAATCGAGGGAAAACATCATGGGATGATGTTCAGCATTCCCTTCCTTCATCTGGAAATTTTTCTAAGCATGAATTTAAGGAGAATACTAATGACACATGAATCCCGACAATTTAACCCATCGAAATTCCTGTTACTGCTGTCCGCTGCTTTTCTGCTTGGCGGCTGCGCAGGTAATCCTCCCAACGATAAAATGGCAGCTGCACAGCAGTCATTCAATCAAGCCAATATAGATGAGGGTGATAGATATGCCCCATTGGAAATGCGGATTGCCCAGGAAAAATTGAGCAAAGCCCACGCGGAAATGCATGACGAGGACTATGAGGAAGCGGCAGCCTTGGCTGACGAGGCAATGATTAACGCCAAGCTGGCTTCCGCGAAAGTTGATGCTGCCAGATCCACGGCGAAGCTGGAAGAGTTAAAGAAAAATATTAATTCATTACGCAATGAAATAGGGACTCAACGGCGAATGCAACAGATGGAGTAAATAAACCGCTAAGCGACTGTTCTTGAGCGTTAGGCAGTTAACCTTATTAAGGAGTAACACTATGTCAACTAGAAAGTGGAATGCAGCTTCAATTTATTGTAAGGCGGGAATTCTGCTAGGGGCCGTACTCATGCTGGTAGGGTGCGCCACAGAGCCGCATAGAGGTTTAGAGGAAGCAAAACAGAATTTGAATCGGGCAAAGCAGGATCCGAAAATAGGTAATAATGCGCAGGTTGCCTTGTATGACGCCGAGCAGACTATTAATAGAGCTCATGAAGCCTGGGAAGAGGATGAAGATGAAGAATATGTTGATCATCTGGTTTATATGGCAAATCAGGAATTAAAAATCGCCGAGGCCAATGCCCAGGAAAAGATGAACAATGATGAGTTTGAAAGGTTAGGCGAGTCAAGCAAGCAAATACAGCTGGATGCCAGGACAAAAGAACTTGAAGACTTAAAGGCGCAGCAAACCGAACGCGGCATGATGATCACCATGGGAGATGTGCTGTTCCAAACAGGTAAGGCCGATCTCAGGCCAGGCGCACTGCAGAATCTTTACCGGCTGGCATCCTATTTGAAAGATAATCCCAACCGCAAGGTCATGGTTGAAGGGCATACGGACAGTGTTGGCTCAAGCTATAGTAATCAGCGTTTATCTGAAAGGCGCGCCCAGTCAGTGGCAAGCTTTCTGATTTCCAATGGCGTGAACAGTTCACGTATAACTGAAGTTGGCTATGGCGAAGAGTATCCGGTTGATACTAATAACACTGCAGCCGGACGCTCAAATAACCGGCGGGTGGAAGTCACGATCTTGAATAAAGGACAAGAGCCTATTTTGAGGCGTTGATGTTCTGGGATAATTTATGTTCCTGCACCGGTATTTATACCGGCGCAGGACTTGTTTATTGCCTTAAATCCTTAATCACGCGCACGATTTCACTATCGCCGGGAATGGCTTCGATACTGAAGCCCAGTTTTCTCATCAGGGACAGCATGGGTTTATTGATCGCCAGCACTTCGCCTTCAAAGAAGGACATGCCTTTGTATTTGGCTGCCTGCATCAGGGTTTTCATGATACGGGTGCCTATGCCCAGGCCCTGGCAATCATCGGAAACCACCAGCGCAAATTCCACGGAATGGCCATCGGGATTCATCATGTAACGGCCTACGCCCAGCTCGGCAGGCATATTGTCATGCTCGGTGATGGCTACAAAGGCCATTTCGCGGTCGTAATCGATCTGCGTAAAGCGCACGATCATCTCCGGCGTCAATTCCTGCAGCGATTGCATGAAGCGGAAATACTTGGTGCGCTCCGACAGGCGGTGCACGAAATCCTTTTCCATATCCGCGTCCTCGGGACGAATAGGGCGGATGGTGATGTTCATGCCGTTGGGCAACTGGTAATGCTGCGTCAATTCATGAGGATAGGGATGGATTGCCATATGCGAGTAGGGCATGAGCTGATGCGATACTTCGGCCTTGATGCGCGCATCTACGGCCATGACGCCGTGCTCGTCGACAATCAGCGGATTGATGTCCAGCTCCAGGATTTCCGGCAGCTCGCTGACCATAATCGATATATTCAGCAACACATCGATCAGGGCTTTCATATGAGCCGGCGGCAACTGCCGGAAAGCCTGCAAGTATTTGGCCGCCTTGGTTTTAGCGATTAAATGCTCGACCATGTAGGCGTTGAGCGGCGGCAGCGCGACAGCGGAATCCCGCACGATCTCCACCATGGTCCCGCCCAGACCGAAACTGATGGCAGGGCCGAATACCGGGTCCCTGACCACGCCTATCATCAGTTCGCGGCCGCTGGGCGAACGGAACATGGGCTCGACTGTCATGCCGACTTCCGTAATCTCGGGATATTTGCGTTTGATGGCTGATTCCATCTCCGTGAAATTGCGGGAAACCTCCAGCGCGCTGTTGATATTCAGCCTGACGCCGCCAATATCGGATTTATGGCTGAATTCGGCCATGTTGACTTTCAACACCACCGGGAACCGCAGTGTTTCAGCGGCAATCATGGCGTCCTTGGCGCTGGATACCTTGATGGTTTGTGTGACCGGAATATGGAAGGCCGCCAGTATCGCTTTCGACTCCTGCGTCGTCAAAACCTGCCGGCCTTCCGACAACACGCGCTCGATAATCAGCCGCGCGCCGATCACATCGGGATGCGCCAGTTCATCCGAAGGCGAAGGGATTTGCTTGAGCAGAATCTGGTTGCGGCTGTAGGTCGCCAGAAACGAAAAGGCATCGACCGCAACTTCCGGTGTGTTGAAATGGGCGATTTTGCTGTCACCGAACAGGTTCCGGCCTTCCTGCACGCGCGCGCCGCCCGTCCAGGAAGCCAGCACCGGCTTCTGGCTGGATTTGGCGCCTTCGATGATATACTGGGCGACCTGCGTCGGGTTGGTCATGGCCTGCGGCGTCAGGATGACCAGCACGCCGTCGATGTTCTTGTCTTTCAGGCAGATGTCCAATGCCTGCTTATAACGTTCGGGCGTGGCATCGCCGAGAATGTCGATAGGATTGGCATGCGACCAGTGCGCCGGCAGCGCCGCGTTCAATGCCTCCAGGCTTTCCGGACTCAGTTCGGCCATCTTGATGCCGACATCCTCGGCACGGTCGGTGCTCATGACGCCAGGTCCGCCGGCATTGGTGATGATCGCCAGCCGGTCCTGGCGAACTATGTAATTATTGGCCAGCACGCGCGCCGCCGAGAACAGTTCGGCGATGCCGTAAACCCTGACGACGCCTGCCCGCTCGATGGCCGCATCAAAGACATTATCGCCGCCGACCAGCGCGCCGGTATGCGACATGGCCGCCTTGCTGCCCGCCTCATGACGGCCGGACTTGATCAGGACCACCGGCTTCAGGCGTGCGGCAGCTTTCAGGCCGCTTAAAAAGCGGCGGGCGTCGCGTATGCCTTCCACATACATCAGAATGCCGGTGGTTTTGGCGTCCATGGCCAGATAATCCAGCACCTCGCCGAAGTCGACGTCAGCGGCTGCACCCATCGAAACTACCGTGGAAAAACCGATAGCCTGGGATTTGGCCCAGTCCAGAATAGCCGTGCAGACGGCGCCCGACTGCGACAGCAGCGCCAGCCGGCCGTCTTTGACCGGTCCCTCGCCGAAGGTCGCATTCAGATGGCCGCTGGGCCGGACGATGCCCAGGCAGTTCGGCCCTACGATGCGGATGCTGTAACGATGCGCGATATCGAGCACTTCCTGTTGCAGCCGTTTGCCATCAGCGCCCAGTTCACCGAATCCTGCTGTTATGATGATGGCCGAGGTGACGCCTTTTTCGCCGCATTGGCGCATGATGTTCGGCACAGCGGCGGCCGGTACTGCAATCACGACCAGATCCAGATCTTCGGGAACGGCAATCAAATCGGGGTAGGCTTTCAAACCTAGCACCGTTTCGCGTTTGTTGTTGACCGGATACAGTCCGCCTTCAAAGCCTGCCTCCTGCATATTGAGCAGCAGGCGGTAGCCGACGCTGTTCTCGCGTTCGGATGCGCCCACGATAGCCACTGTCTTGGGCGTGAAAAAAGGGCTTAGATAATGAGGTCCCATACCTGCTCCGGCGATAAGATGAAAATAACTGAAATGTTACCATTTTGCGCGCCCGGCCTAATCAAATTTTGCCGGCAGGGGCTTGGAGAAAGCCAAAAATGGTACACTGGCCTTTTTGATTGAATGATGGGTATGTTGACACGTTTGATAGCAAAATTACTCATGGCCGCACTGTTCGCTCTTGTGGTGTCCGAAACCGTATTTGCGCATGTCGGCGAGCATCACAGCCAGAACTGTTTTGTTGGCGTAGGCGATACCCGGCTTCGGCTGAGCGGCTACCAGTTTCAGCCGGGACTGGAGAACGAGCATTTTTGCCGTGTTTTCCCTGAGCTCGGACAGATCATTATCGCGGTCGAGCCGCTGGAAGAAGGCCTGGAAAACAGGCAGATCGCGCTGGAATTGCTGGAGCTGTCTTCATGGACAGACTGGCTTTTAAATGCCGAAAAGGCTTTTGCGGTCAT
>CAYPJI010000065.1:0-1394 GCA_964411045.1 uncultured Methylobacter sp.
CATGAGCCTTTCTATCAGTCGTTCCGTCTTCTCTTTGATTGTCATGCTTGGTATTTTTGATATTAATGATGCAAATGCGTTGACAGCCAACGCTCGGCCACTTCTTCCGCCATGCCTTTGCGCCGCGCATAATCCGCTAACTGGTCGCGGTCGATTTTTCCGACATTGAAATACTGGGCGTCAGGATGGGAGAAATACCAGCCGCTGACAGCCGAAGCCGGATACATCGCATAGCTTTCGGTCAGTTCTATTGACGTGTTTGCAGTCACATTCAGCATTTCAAACAGCTTGGCTTTCTCGGTATGGTCGGGACAGGCCGGATAGCCAGGCGCCGGCCTGATGCCCTGATAGTCCTCGTTAATGAGTTGCTCATTAGCATAAACCTCGTCTTTGGCGTAACCCCAGTATTCCTTTCTGACCGCTTCATGCATATATTCAGCGAATGCTTCGGCCAATCTGTCGGCCAGAGCCTTCAGCATAATGGCGCTGTAATCGTCATGATCCCGTTCAAACTGACGCAGTTTTTCTTCTATGCCGATACCGGTTGTAACGGCGAATGCACCGATATAATCGGTTTTGCCGCTATCTACCGGCGCAATGAAATCGGACAGGCAATAATTGGGCCGGCCCGGCGCCTTTATATTTTGTTGCCGCAGATGATGCAAGGTCTCGAGCTTTTGCTGACGTGAGTCATCGGTGTAAACAATGACGTCATCGCCATCGCTGTTGGCCGGGAAAAAACCGATGACGGCTCGGGCGGATAGCCACTCCTCGGTAATGATTTTCTTCAGCATGACTTGGGCATCGTCAAACAACTTTCTGGCTTCATTGCCGACGATTTTATCGTCGAATATTTTCGGATAGCTGCCGGCCATTTCCCAGGTTTGGAAGAAAGGCGTCCAGTCGATATACCAGACCAGGGTGTCCAGTGGGAAATGATCGATGACGTTGGCGCCCAGAAATGCTGGCTTGACCGGCTCATAGTTGCCCCAGACGTATTTATTGCGCCTTGCCGCAGCCAGGGTATGTTGCTTGGTTTTTGCCTCGCGACCTTTATGCCGGTCCCTGACCTCCTGGTATTCTGAACGGATTTTCTGGATGAAATCGC
Source organism: uncultured Methylobacter sp. (assembly GCA_964411045.1). GTDB lineage: Bacteria > Pseudomonadota > Gammaproteobacteria > Methylococcales > Methylomonadaceae > Methylobacter. The sequence continues at coordinate 1,109 of CAYPJI010000065.1, forward strand.
CTTTCAGGTCAGTGCTCAGCAGATTGCTGGCGACGCCGACACTTCTCGATGCATCGGTTACATAAACGGTAGGTCCATGATAATTGGGCTCGATTTTGACCGCCGTATGCGCGCGCGATGTAGTCGCACCGCCTATCATCAGTGGAATCTCGAAACCCTGGCGCTCCATTTCCTTGGCGATATGCACCATTTCGTCAAGAGACGGTGTAATCAGACCGCTCAAGCCGATAATATCGACATTTTCCAGGCGCGCCGTCTGCAGAATTTTTTCCGCCGGGCAAGCGCG
>CAYPJI010000065.1:1404-10212 GCA_964411045.1 uncultured Methylobacter sp.
ACATCGCCCTTGACTGTTGCCATCAGAATTTTGCCGTTGGTCTTCATTTCGCCGGATTTATCGGCCTCCATGAACGGCATCAAATAAGCGACGGCTTTTTTCATGACCCGCGCAGATTTGACGACTTGCGGCAGGAACATTTTGCCAGCGCCGAACAGATCGCCAACCACATTCATGCCGTCCATCAATGCGCCTTCAATGACATGCAGAGGCCTTTCGGCTTCCAGTCTCGCCTGTTCGGTATCTTCCTCGATAAATTCGTCGATGCCCTTGACCAATGCGTGCTCCAGGCGTTTACTGACGGGCCAGCTGCGCCATTCCTGGTCTTCCTGTTTTACTGCACTGCCGCCCTCGCCGCGGTATTTCTCGGCCAGTTCCAGCAATTTTTCCGTTGCGCCCGTGTGACGGTTCAATACCACATCTTCGACCGCATCGCGCAAATCTTCAGGAATATCGGCATAGATCGCGAGCTGGCCGGCATTGACGATGCCCATGTCCATGCCCGCATCGATGGCGTGGTATAAAAATACGGCATGGATTGCTTCTCTTACCGGATTGTTGCCGCGGAATGAAAATGATACGTTCGACACACCGCCTGAGATCAGCGCATGCGGCAGGGTGCGTTTAATTTCACCTGTGGCTTCGATAAAATCGAGGCCGTAGTTATTGTGTTCATCAATACCGGTCGCGATCGCGAAAATGTTCGGGTCAAAAATGATGTCTTCAGCAGGAAAGCCGAGCTGTTCGGTAAGAATCTTATAAGCCCGCTGGCAAATTTCGATTTTCCTGTCTTTGGTATCGGCCTGGCCCTCTTCATCGAAAGCCATAATGATAGCAGCCGCGCCATAGCGGCGGATCAGCTTGGCGTGCTGTATAAAAGCCTCTTCGCCTTCCTTGAGTGAAATGGAATTGACGACGCCTTTGCCCTGGATGCATTTCAGGCCGGCTTCCAGAATTTCCCATTTGGACGAATCAAGCATGATAGGCACTCTGGCAATATCGGGCTCGGACGCGATCAGACTAAGAAAGCGCACCATCGCTTGCTTGGAGTCCAGCATGCCTTCGTCCATGTTGATATCGATAATCTGGGCGCCGTTCTCAACCTGCTGTTTGGCGATGTCCAGCGCTGCTTCGTAATTGCCTTCAACGATCAATCTCTTGAATAAGGCCGAGCCGGTTATGTTAGTGCGCTCGCCCACATTTACAAATAAGGTCTCCGGACCTATATTCATGGGCTCCAGCCCGGCTAACCGGCACTGTTTCTCGATGACGGGAATGGGTCTCGGATTGTATTCTTTTACGGCTTCGACTATCGCTTTGATATGCGCCGGCGTGGTACCGCAACAGCCGCCGATAATATTCAGATAGCCGCTGCGCGCCCAATCGGCCAACTCTTCCGCCATCGCCTCCGGCGACTCGTCGTATTCTCCGAACTCATTAGGGAGACCGGCATTCGGATGCGCGGAAACGTAAGTATCTGCAATGGTTGACAGTTCATCTATATGCTGACGCAGTTCTTTTGCGCCTAATGCACAGTTAAAACCAAATGCTATCGGCTCGACATGCCTGAGCGAATTCCAGAAGGCGGCTACAGTCTGCCCGGAAAGCGTTCTGCCCGAGGCATCGGTGATCGTGCCGGAAATCATGACCGGCAGTTTATAACCGATCTGTTCAAAATATTGTTCGACCGCAAAAATGGCCGCTTTGGCATTGAGCGTATCGAAAATGGTTTCGATCAGAATGATATCGGCGCCGCCGTCGATAAGGCCGCGCGTCGCTTCCGTATACGCCTCAACCAGATCGTCAAAGGAAATATTGCGAAATCCCGGATCGTTGACATCGGGCGACATGGAGGCTGTGCGATTGGTGGGCCCTAAAACACCGGCGACAAACCGCGGTTTTTCCGGCGTCTTTACAGTGAATTCGCCGGCGGCTTGCCTTGCCAGTCGCGCTGATTCAACATTGATCTCATAAACCAGCGATTCCATTTTATAATCGGCCATGGCGATGCTGGTCGAGTTGAACGTGTTGGTTTCAACGATATCAGAGCCGGCTTCAAAATAGGCCCGGTGAATGGCTCTGATAATGTCGGGCTGAGTTATCGACAGCAGATCGTTATTACCTTTAAGATCCACAGCCCAATCGGCAAAACGCTCGCCCCGGTAGTCTTTTTCTTCCAGCTTGTAGCTTTGGATCATTGTACCCATCGCACCATCAAGAAATAAGATTCTCTGGGATAATAGCTGCTTTAATAATTTTATTTTGCTCATTGACACTGCCAAGTGTGGTATCAGTTAGGATAAAGATTGATAGCGATAATCGGCTTGAATATAAACATTGCTTAAAAAGCAATCAACCACTATTATTTTAAATATTTCTATCGGAGATAGGACATGTCGAAACCAACGGTAATTCAAGTAATTAAGAGCGTTCTGTCCGCCGTCGTCGGTGTACGGAGTGAAGAGAACAGACAAAAGGACTTTGAACAGGGCTCGCTTTCAACTTATGTTATCGTAGGGGCAATCTTTATTGTTCTTTTCGTGTTTGGTCTCATTTCACTTGTCTCAGTTATCGTTGGCGACTAAGTTTGCGCTTTTCCGATGTTTCATTAGAGGATTCTTCTCTGCCTCCAATTAAACAAGGGGCGGCATTGGCGTGAACTTAACTTCGGACAACAACTTGTAGCCTTCATATTTTACCGAATTAAGTCATTGATATATTCAATAAATATATTCAATACTGTCTCAAATGAAATTCATTCATATGCTTTAGGAATCAGCATGCAATAGCCATAAAAAAAGCCCAAGCATCGCTTGAGCTTTATTTTATGACTACTCTTATCTTTTACTTTTCTGTGGTTTTAAAGCTTTGTTTTATACCTTGAAACAATTCTTTAATGCCGCTGAATAAATTAGCCAAATTAAATTCTTCTTTAAGAACAAATTTATTGCGAATCACCGCAACTGCTAAAAAGCCAGCGATTGGTGGCATCAATTCAAAAAATATTGACAATAATACACCACCAATGCCTTGAAAGCCGCCTTCATTCTTTCTGTCGCCAACGGTCAATAAATCACGCTCATATCCGCTACTGGACTCACTGCCTCTGACCGCTTCCAAAATATAAATATTGAACTGAACCAATAGCATTTGCACAATAAAAAAAGCCACTGCACAAATCCCAACCCACATCAGCACATTATTTACTTTTGCCCTCATGGCCGACTGGTAAACCCAGAGAGCCGCAATAATCATTACAATACCGCCTATCATCGTTATACCTCTGTTTTAATTATCATTTTTTTGTCAGGAAAAAGAAAAGATATGTACATTTCAAAACCATGTTGGAGTTGTCCTTTTCAACAACCTTACATGATTCATACTTTTCCCGTCCGGGCATGCTTTGTTTTTTCAGTACGCCATTTTCTACGAAGTACTTCAGGTTAGCTTTAAACTCAGGGGTTCGACCGACAGAGTCAGTCGCTGTTGTTGCAAGCGTACCGTCCTCCTTAAAATCCCACTCAACAGTGATTCCCTTCTTTTCTCCATTCAACTTGATCGCTTCCGCATATAAATTCCATTTACCCAAAATCTCAGACTTATCCTTCAATTGGACATCGGCATTTGCAGAAAGCGTAAAGAAAATCGCAACGAGCGGTAATATCTTAACGTATTTTTTCATCTTTTTTATCTCGACATATCAGCTTTCAAGCTTTAGATTTTAAAGTATAACACACCCACTTTCGAGCTTTAAATTTCAGCTCGGAGCAATATCTCTTGGTCAATCTCTTCATATAGTTATGTGATAATTAAGCCTTGACATTAACTTCACCTAAAGTATCATACGATTTCCGTTTGCTATATCATTAGCAGTTTCTAAATTATATATTATAGGTAGGACACTCATGGGAGCGATCTTAGATATCACCGAAATGTTAAAATCACCAGCCGGCATGATCGGCGCAGTAGTTGTTATTGCTGCTGGCTACTTTCTTGTAAAATGGGTATTCGCTGAACACCCAGACGACGAAAAGTAAGATTTAACAATTCTGTCCCTACTTTGGCCGCTCGTATCGCATCAATCTGTGTTTTCGCGGCGGCCTCAGTTTCCTTCATAATTCCCCCCTAAAAATTGAGATTTATTTTATAATTTATACATTGATTGTTTCGAATTTTCGAATGTAGAAAATGTATAAATTACTCTCTTCCAAGATCTTAAGTCTCCATTCCAAGCGCGCACCCGCAACAGGCGTTGGTTTATTCCGAATTTTTTACGGTTTGGTCACCCTGCAGGAAATTATCTTCCTGTTATATTTTAATCACTTAATTTTTGATCCAATCCCCTATCTGGATGTGGAATTTCCTATGATTCCCTTCTTCCTGTGCCTATGGGGAGTTATTGCTATTTTTATTGTTGCCGGGTATCGCTATCAATTCGCGATCCTTTGCAACTATATCTTCTGGATCATTTTCGTTAATTTTACTCCCATGCAGAGGGATTTTGACGGAGGCTTTGATGTATTCATGATAGGAGCAGGATTCTTCCTGCTTTTTATGCCCGGCAATCGCGCTTTTTCCATAGATAGCCTCAGATACAAGCTCAGCACTCCCTTTGCTCATTACAGCACTTATTCCAAACCAACCGTTTCAGCGCTTGCTTATTATTTGCCTGTCGCTATCTGTCTTGGATTCCTCTACTTTGATTCGGCTATCCATAAAATGTTTGCCGAACACTGGCGCAATGGCCTCGGGTCCTGGCTGCCGGCAACACAGCCTTATTATGTTTCAGCAATTGACATGTCTCCCTTGCTGAACAACGAGCTTCTGGAAAAAACCATTGGCTATACTATTTTGGTCTTTCAGTTTACTTTTATATTTTTCTTCTCCAATCCTTGTTTACGTATAGTTTACCTTCTCATCGGGATTGGACTTCATTTAGGCATTGCCCTGTCTTTCAATATTTATCCTTTTGGCATGGGCATGCTTACGCTTTATACGTTGCTTATCCCTTTCAGTTGGTGGCGATCTATTGGCAAGCTGATCACTTCGAAGCAACCAGCACTTACCGTATTTTATGATCAACAATGCCCTCTTTGTAATCGAACTGTCCTCACCCTCAACCATTTTGACATCTTCAAGCGCATCGATTTTAAATCAGCGCAAGAATACGCTTCTGCATATCCGGCTCTTGCATCAATAGATAGCAAGACCTTACTCACCGATTTATATGCGCTGGATAATGACAACCGCATCTATTCCGGCATCGATACTTACATCCAAATATTTGCAAAAATGGGTTATTTACTGCCAGTCAGTCTGGTTATGCGCCTGCCCGGCATTTATCAATATGCAGCCAATAAATACCGTACCATTGCAGATTCTCGCGCTCGCATTACCTGCTCATCTGAATGCATTGTTACCACAAAACTGCCTGATAATAGTCTTTATCATCGCATCTTTGAACAATTCGCCGCTCGCTCACCTAAGCTTTTTGCAGTGCGACTCTCAAAAGTCCTTATTGTCATATTATTTCTGCAGTTAAACAGCACTATACATTATGGCTTCATCTATAGATTCAAACTGGACACAACGCAAAATGCATTCAGCACCGCTCTTGCCCAGGCCAGCAATTCACTCCTTATGATCTCTCAGAGTTTCCTAGGCATCACGCCTCATGCCCTATATCTGCATGATCATTTTGCCGGCTATGACCATATCTTAGCCATTACGTATATCGATCAGAATAACGTTGAGCACTGGCTGCCATTTGTTAATGAGCAAGGTCGATTGTTAGCTCCAAACTGGGGTAGAGTTCACTCCATGTGGGCTAACATTGCTGTTACACCCAACATTGATAACAAGCGTTTACATAAGTTTATTATGAAGATCACTGCTTTTTGGGGCCAAAAAATTGACTTAAAGCTCGACGAAACGGTGTTTCATATAAAACTCAAAAAAATTGATGCGCCTTCTTATTGGGTTCATGACCAATTGCATAAGAATTTTTCTTCACCATGGAGCACTATTGGCACTGTCAAATGGAATCATGGCGTAATTACCTTCGATCTACCCGATAACATCAATGAACTATAATGATCCTAAAAAATTCGAGGGATTTTATATTGCATCATCCATGTAGTCGTGATATAAATTGCTTGTGCTTAAAAACTGGCGCAAAAAATATATAAAAATAATTTACACCCCTATGGAGGATATTATTATGAAGAAAGTATTATCACTTTTAGCTATGGCATTGATGATCGTTGGTTTAACTGGTTGCATCGACGATCCAGATGGCACTAAACAAAAAGTTTCTAGCTCTATCTCTCTTTAATCAATAGAGATCAAAGAACCAAAAAACCCAGCTTTATGCTGGGTTTTTTGTATAAACGTAAAAATTTTTTCAGAAACATTTCTTAATTAACTTCAGTTCGGTTTAAGCATTCGAAATAAAAGGCAACAAGTCGACATCACGCAAATTAAGAGTCGGTTTTTTATCTTGATAGGCATAGACCACCAGACAAGCAGCAATATTGGACAAATAGTTGCTTAAAGAACGACGCCGCGAATGCTCAAGATCGCCAATATTCTTGAATTGATCATTGAGCGATTCAATGATGCAGCGCTTACCCGGCAAACATTTATCAAACACATCTTGAGGCTGCATGTTTTTCTTTAACGTGGTAATCAGAGTGATGCTCTGATTCTCCAGTAAGTCGGTTAATTTCCGGAAGATACCGCCTCGGCCGCCAGATAGCTTGCCCGCCAATGACTTCATCAGACCGGAGATCCGTTTTACGATCACCCACACTGTCCGATGCAATGCAAAATGACAGAATCTCACCCTGGTCGTTAACGATCAGATGCAATTTGAAGCCATAAAGCCAGCCAGCGGATGATTTGCCGCACCTCCTTGAAGGCCTTTGTGCCGTGGAATGCGGATATTCTCGTGCTCGCCCAGCACATTGAATCAATAAAAGCGCGCCTTCCAACGCCACGACGACCGGACATAAGGACGATAATCAGCACCAACAGAGCTCTCTGGCATCAGTTCGATAAAGCGATTATAGCTCAACAGATTAGGTAACTCAGATCGCCAAGCGCTGCACATGCTTCAGGTAAAACCATTGGAAAGTTCGAAAACCAGCATGATGGAAAGACACTCACAGAGTGATCATCTCGCTATAGCCCATCCGATGGGTATGATTTTGCCTCTTCTCGCCTTGGTCTAACTGATTTTTTACCATTCGACTATAAAGGTTCGGCAAAAATCGTCCACATCACAGAATAAGTGCGCTCATCAGTAGCTGGCTTTAGTTTGAGAAAGTTAACGTCGAAAACTTATTTTCTCTTTTATAACAAAAACCCGCTTCCTTTCCTTATCCCTCGCATTGTTACCGCCAGCAATAACTGCCTTTATGGCAGTAGCCCAATTTCTGGCGAATAAACTCATCATTAATGAACTCCAAACGATTAAAGCAAGTATGCTTCCAACTACTCCGCTTACTCATTAAACATCATTAAATGACTTGTAGCGCCGTTATGGCATCACCATAGAAAAACCAGAAGCATACAACTATTTCCACCGATCGGCTTATCTGAAAGTCACTGGCCATTTGCCTAATTGCTGCGCTTCTGGCACGAAGACAGGGCGATACATTGACTTCCCGTCGCGTTCACTTCTAACCTGTCTTCAATTCACGCCTCAACCTTCTAAAAATGACCAATTTTTACACGATCCTTCTCTGAAAAATTGCTCAATTCTAGTATTTTTAACAGCGCTGTTAATTTCAAGTAGCAAAAGTGTACTGCCTATTTTCGTCTTGCCCAACTTTTTATTATCCAGAACAACAATTGCCTTGCTCCGCCTGCGCCTCACAACCTGTGCAAAATTAGTGAAAAAAATCCAGCCTATCCTACAATTGTGCACCATGATGACTTCTGCTCGTAATAGCTGCAGCCTTATTTATTCCCGGAAATCTAATGTTTTTACAGTATTTGCCAACTTATTTTTCTGAAATTTTCATTTTATAAACGGTTTCAGCGCAAATTACTTCAACCGCATTTAAATGGCCATCCTTATCCCAATGTAAAGTCACTATCGCTTTGAATATACTTGATACGCATGTTATATCATTCGAAATATGATCTATTTCTGTTGATTTACGTTTATTCCATCCCTACGCGATTTCAATCCATTTATTAAAACCTTTACTTGTTATGTCTTTTATTTTTCACAAATAAAAAACCCCCGTTACCTTTCGGTAACGGGGGTCTTAACCCTTAACTGACAACCAATGTTATCAGCTAATTATTCATTAGATGAATGTTGGGATTAATGGAGCGTCTACAGTAACCAATTGACGGTTGCCAGCTTCATCGAAGAAGAACAGCAAACCAGCAAAACGGCTGTCTGGATCGTAGATCAAGTCAGCTAAACGATAAACTTCCCATGCAGCGTCAGAAGCAGTAACTTCAACAGTTCTTGATTCGCCTGGAGCAAGTGGGCTGTTATCGCTAACAGTCAGACCTTCTTCAGCTAACAAGTCATCTGGATAGTTAGTTGTGTCTTCAGAAACTGCTGGATCCAAGAAACGTACGCCAGCTGTTGTAAATTCGCCTAAACGAATAGCTGAATCACCGTTGTTAGTGATAGTCAGTGTCATTTGCATAGCACGACCTGGTACACGGTAAGAAGCATCTTCAACTTTAACGCTTACAGTAGATGCAGGCATTTCAATTGGCTTCATGCCACGCATCAAACCAGCTTGCAGAGGCGTAGTTACAGGATACTGTTCGTTAGTGCTG
>CAYPJI010000066.1:0-3274 GCA_964411045.1 uncultured Methylobacter sp.
AGATCAACAGCAGGACGCCGCTTGATTCTCTATACACCACAATTGACTATAGCTCGCGGAGGCGGCCCCGGCTGCTTCACCAGCGCCGATCCTTTTCTTCGGGCCAGCAGTGCAATCAGGACGTGCTATCGCGCATCTCATACGTCAGGTCTAATTTTCATCAAGCTGGATTTTTATTGAATCAAGGAGAAGAGAAATGAGTGAAATCCTATTGTGCAATCAATCATTGGACGCAAATCATATACAGGATACCTGCGGTATTTCCATCGGCGCCCTGACCGGTCCGGGCTGTTCCAGCCCCGGCACGCTGCAGGCTTATACGCCGTATCTGATGGGCGAAAGCACATTGGCTGGACAGAGCCTGTTATCCCGGCTCGTACCCAGGCCGGTCGCCAAGGAACTGACCGATCTCTCATTATCGTTCGGTGAAGATAATGTTCTCGCGCTTTCTGAAATCACCAAAAAGCTGCAGGAATACAATATTGGTTTAATGGGCGCCGCAACCAGCGTATATGCTGGCCGCATTGGCGGCTTTGCGGGAGCCGTGAAAAATTATCAGGATGCGCTCATGGAATACCGGACGGCGATGAAGTCGAACTCCGCCGCAAAGGCTTTGGCCAGGCAGAAGGCGCATGTTGCTTTTGAAAAGCTGCAGATACAATTTCGGCATGAGCTTAACGCCGTAACAGCGAAAATCAAGACGAATAGAGGCACGCCCTTGACCAGTTCGCAAAGAGCCGTCAACATTGCCGGGAGCAGCCGGAACGTCGCCCGGCTCAATGTTACCAGCCAGATGCAGGCCAGTGATCTGGTCAGGTTCTCTAAACATGCCAATTTTTTGGGCAATGGCCTTGCCGTGATCGATTTCACCAGTCGGGTGGGTAACATTCATAACAGTTATCTGGCAGGCGAGAAATGGGAGCGGGAGATGTTTATTGAATCCAGTAGTTTTGCGGCTAGTGCTGGACTTGGTTTGGCTGTTACAGAAGTAGGATTAACACTTTTGCTGGCTGCTACGCCAGTAGGCTGGGTTGGACTCATTATTGGAGGAGCGGCTGTTGCGGGTGCTGCGGCTGGAGCTTCAATGGCCGTGAATGGTTATATGATGAATAATGCTGGCTCAGGATATGACAAAATAATGAAAAGGCTAGGCATATATGAATGATTTGGAATGGATCTTGTGGTTATTCAGTATAGGTGGGATTTTATTCTCCTGGATTTTATATGTGTTGTTTGGTCAATTGACGGTTCGCAAACTCAGAAAGAATCCGATAGTGAAAGGCAAGCTAGGCATTGAGCTTGTAAGTGGCTTTGACATTCTTAATGTAGCTAACGCATTATCGCACCCTAAATGGCTTAGAAATAGAATTAGCCGCTCTACCTTGTCATTCCTGGCCGCTGATTACCAAGCGCTATATGAAAACACCACCCTTTTTGACCGTATATTAGGCAGGGTTTTCTGGGGGAGTTTTCTGGCATCCAATTCATCCATGTTGTTACTCGTGATTTTAGACAAAATAGGTGTATTTGACTGAGGTGTTTAATAAACGCATCTAGCCGAGCCTGGCCTGGATATTTCATCAGCCTCATGAAACCACCTACCTGAGGCATCAGGCAGGCGAGAAATGGGAGCGGGAGCTGTTTATTGAATCCAGTAGTTTTGCGGCTAGCGCCATCGCTGGCACAGCCGCAGTAAACATAGGTAGTGTTGCGCTAGGGTTTTTGGTACTCGCAACTCCAGTTGGGCGGGTAGGGGTGATAGTTGGTGGTGTTGCAGTGCGGTAGGATGCGGTGAGGTACGAACCGCATCGATCGGGTTTTCATTGGAACTCGGTGAAACATGGTTAGGTACAGCAGGTAAAGAATTGGCCGCATTCCAGCCTTCATGTTTATGTCGCGCGAGGAGGGCACCCAGAAAATGGGGATAATGAAATCGATTTATCCAGCATTACGGCAAGAGAATAACACGAAGGATGCGGTTCGTACCTCACCGCATCCTACCGTGCTGAATAAATTAATTGCTACAAGGTGTCAAGGTGGTCTTGTTATAAACCTTCATGAGCAAGCTTGGGACATAGCAGATCAACTTATCTTCAAGATGAGGGGAGGTCAGCAAGATGAGCTTTTCACAGAATAAAAGTGAGATAGAAGAGCTACTTGAAAATCATGCTAACGGATTTTACACCTCTGGCGAAGTTGTATCGATAGTCATAGGCTTACTTGATGAATCGAATATAGATGATCTTTGGGCGATGCTTCCCGATTGGTTGAAGAAAAATATATGCTCCCTTCTTGCTGATTTTTCCGAAATGGATGAGTTAGTTTCATTTGGTAGGGGAGATCCCGAGCTTATCAGAAAACAGAATTTATTCGTGAGAAATTGGCTTTCTCGTAACAGCTACATTTAGGTTATAGAAAGTCAATGGACGCGGCTTTCCATAAGTTGTTCCAGACAGCTTGAAATGGCGGTTTGCTGCGCGAAACCGCCCTACTTCACTATTGATTCATGCAGACCAATTTTTAAGAGCAAATTATTTGGATGATGCAATAAGAAATGCTGAGCCTGGAGCATTGCGAATTAAAGTTTCGGGTGATACCGGAATTGACCTGGGTAGAGGTTATATTCCAGTCGGTAAACAAACTGGTTTGCAAGGACCTTTACAGCGAGTAGATAATTTAACCAATGCTGAGGCTTGGTATGTTTATGATCCAGTTAAAACTATTTGGCAAACAAATACGATTTATCCAATACCAGGCAGGTAATTATGGAATCCTATAAGTTAATTCAAAGTGTCTTGGGCGGTATATATGGCGCTCAAATCGGGTTAAATGATGACGAGGCATTTGCTGTATTCAAAATGGATTTGCAGCAACCGGAGTTTAGAAAAGGAATTGAAAGAGAGCTAAAGCAAGCATTTTCTGATCCATCAATTTCGTGGATGAAGTTGATGGATGAGTGCGAAGTTGCATATTTTGATACAGAAGAAGAAGCCAAATCGGTTGCGAAAGAACTGCTGTGGGATGTTGTGTTTTCCGGAGATTAACCTGATTAATGGCCGTATAATGAATGAATTGTAGGGTGGTTTGCTTTGGCAATCCACCAACAAACGGAGCCTTTACGCGATAAGGTGTGCCAATTCATAATAGGATGCTGCCGACGACAGATGGCGCATCAATCGTGAGTGATGCACTTCATCATGTTCAACACAGCATAATAGACCAAGCAGCGAGCGGCTCCATAGCCTCAGAATTTCTAACCTTGAAGAAGCTCCGA
>CAYPJI010000066.1:3284-10066 GCA_964411045.1 uncultured Methylobacter sp.
CGTCTCACAAGAACCGCAGCCTGCACATGCGCCGGTCAGCTTCGATATGCTGTCTAGGTCGTCGATGCCTTTATCGATTAGCTCCTTGATTTTCTCTTTGGTTGTGCCGCTGCAGTAACAAATAAAGTCTCTATCGTTTAAATCAGTATCGTTCATATCGTGTATTAATTGCATAGGATGGGGCAGGCCCATTAGTGGTGATGCTGTAAACCCAAGCTATATTCTATCATGCGGCATAGCCGTGTGTTCCACGAGCCACAGGCTCCAACCGATCAAGGCGTTGTAATGGAGCGTTCATAGTTGATACGGTCCCGCTCTCGGCCGAAAAGGACGGGCTATCGATATCAATAGACACTTAAATTGCGTTCTCAGGCTTATTCTTTTCAATAAAATAAAGTAGAAAAACTCCATACGATCAGATTTCCTGCACAACTTAAGAGCAGTCCCGGTACCAATAAACCGGCGGGCTCACAGGTCGTGCTTCACCCTAGAGAAGAGGTCTGCCATGTCTATGAAAAGAGTAAGCTTGTGCTTTGCAATCATTATGATGGTTAATCCGTTTTCAGGTTTCGCATGGGCCACTGAGTTGGGCTGGAAGGACGATCATGCTTCAGCATTCTCCTTTCTGTTCGGTAACCACATCGACAGCCACCAGCAGAGCCAATTGCTGGATAACGGCGAAATTCTTGGCTTCCTGTACATTGTTTTTACCGGCGAAGTCACGCCTGAAGGCTATCCTGTGGCGCATCATTGCAATGAGGACACGCCCTCCCGCGATTGCGTGATCGGCTGGTTCCTGCATGGCAAACCCGGACAGGCCACGTTTCTCTACCATAATGCGGACCATCCCGTCTGGCTGGTAGACAGCCGCAACGATATCCCGCAACCCGGCAGCTATGCGCATTTTCACTGGATCACGGACCAGAGCACTGATCCGCGCCCTGTCACTGATCCTCGCTGCAATGCGATGACACCCGAGGAACTTGAGCCAGGAACCGCCTGCCCCGGCTATTTTCTGGAACTCAGGGCCTTGAAAAGATTTGCCTTTCAACATGGCGGCGAACGGATTCTGGTCGATCCGGGCGTCGATATTACCACTCATATGAATATCGTCGCCAGCGTGCCGGAGGGCGGCCGCGAGCATTAAGCCTAGTTGCCGTCAGAGTGACGACCTGGATCGGTTCGTCGAATTCTATTATCTGAACCGGCGTCGCAAGAATCGATCAAACAGTTACTTCAACACAAGGGAGAGCATCATGAAACTACTCAAGAGCGCAGCCTTAATTTTTGTTGGACTCAGCGTCAATGCCGTTGCGGCAGAGGATCTGGTTAAGAAAGCAAGCGACGCGGGCCTTAAGCCTATCCCGCAAAACCATGCCGAACTCTTCAAGCTGATCGACAACCCCGACAACCCGATCAACAAGGATAAGCTTGAACTGGGCAAGAAGCTCTATTTCGATCCCAGGCTCTCCAAGAGCAGCCTGATCAGCTGCAACACCTGTCACAACCTGGCCATGGGCGGTGTCGACGGCATCCCTGCGGCCATCGGACATAAATGGCAGCATAATCCCCATCACCTCAACTCGCCGACCGTCTATAACTCGGTCTTCAATGTCAAGCAGTTCTGGGATGGGCGAAGCCCGAACCTGGAGGAACAGGCCACAGGCCCTATTGAAGCGGGTCCGGAAATGGCCATGCCGGCAGGACTGGCCGTGGAGCGCATTTCCTCTATCCCTGAGTATGTGAATAGCTTCCGAAGGGTCTTTCCCGGTCAGCAAAATCCGGTGACGCTGGAAAATATCGGTAAAACGATCGGCGCGTTTGAACGCACGCTGGTCACCCCCTCCCGGTTTGACGCCTTTATGCACGGCGACGACGACGCCTTGAACGCCAAAGAGAAAGAAGGCCTTAAAGTCTTCATCGACAAAGGCTGCACATCGTGCCACAACGGCGTGGGCATAGGCGGCGGCTCCTTGCAAAAATTCCCTGCCGTCAAAGCCTATAAATATGCCAGTTTGGGCGATTTCGTAGGGGATGCCAGCGGGATGGTCAAGGTGCCGTTGCTCAGGAACGTCGCCGAAACTGGCCCTTATTTCCATAACGGCGCGGTATGGGATCTGAACGAGGCGGTCAAAATCATGGGTGATACACAGCTGGGCATCACCTTGACTGAACAGGAGGCAAACAGCATCGTCGCCTTCCTGGACAGTCTTACCGGCAAAAAGCCTGACGTGCATTACCCGCTGCTTCCCGCTTCTACCGCCAAAACTCCGAAACCTCAGGCTGACTGATACCGAGGGAGCGGCATTCATTACGCCCGTATCACTTGGCTTGATGACCAGGCTGTTTTGATTGAATGGCCTGGTCCAGCGTCAGAAAGCGCATCGACGGCAATCGATGCGCTTATCCTGTTGGCGGCTAGATAACCTGCACCAAGCGGCCTATAACTACATGCGCCGCTTGATCGATATGGCGCCGCGTATTTCGCCGGCCTTGTAACCGGTCGCCTTGTCTTCCGGATATTCCTTCGCCAGTACCGCCTTCACGCCTGCCGGGATGTCGTTCGGCGTCCCGTGGCATTGCAGGCACATCGGCTGGGCCGGTATCGCTTTCATATAGCGAAACCAGCGCCCCTCAGGCGCCTGAACGATGGCGACCTTTTCTATCTCGGCAGCGGGCTTGCCGTCGTGAAATTCTCTGTCGAAATCTTCCAGGACCTGTCGTTCCCACTCATCCGGCAACCCCATTAACGGATTGCGGTTCTTCAGAGAGACGCGCTTGACCACTCGGCCGTCTTTCGAATATCCGGCCGCCATCTCCGGCGCGATGCGCTTGCAGATACCGATCGCGCTTTCCGCGCTGCCGGTTTCCAACTGTTTTTTCAACGTGCCGCCCAATGTCTGCATGAATTCCTTTGCGATGTTGCGGCTTTCCTCCAGATACGGCAATTGATCCGTTTTGCTATCCGTCGGCTCGGCAAACGAAGTCGCCGAAACGATGAAAATCAAAACGCTTTTTGCAATGAATTTGGGCATTTTTCTTCTCCTGGTATTGAATTATTCGTTATTACCCTACGTAATCCGGCAGCCTGAACGTGCTGAATCAATCGACTCATTCAACAAGCCGTTTAGACAGTTCAGCCGGTGTATCATCATTTTTTTATCAGTCAGGATTTATGCAGTTTACCTGTTCAATCGCCGAAACAAGTGTTTTTAAAACCTGTGGGGGCGACTTCGCCTTGCATAAGTCCTGTACTATATTAATTAACAAAACCTTATAAACGAAGATTTACATCCGCGTTTGCGGCCCTGTCATAAAACCGTCATCAGCTTGTCATAGAATTTACTTGCTAACTGGTTATTCTGGAAAATTTCCAACGGACGAGGGTAGCCATGAGTAAGTTACAAAAAGACATTATCACCGGTTTGCTTTTTATTGCCGCCGCTTTTGCTCTGATTTACGGCCAATTGATTGCCTTTATGGGCATCGCCCAGCAGTTTATGACGATCAATTAGAGGCCATTCCACTGTAGAGGTCCTGATCCGATGGCAAGTGGGTCTACAAATACCACGAAAACAGCAATACAATAAATTTGGGTCCTGCATACTCTTCATGTTAAGACTCGATAACACATCAATTGATACCACATGCTAAAAGTTTATATTTACTGCTTGTTAACCCTTGTCCTGTCAGGTTGCGCCCCGGCGGAAAACATCAGGCCGGAAAGGGCGGCGGTCAAAAATGTGATCCTGATTATCGGCGACGGCATGGGCCCGCAGCAGGTCGGCTTGCTGTTGTCTTATGCGCGGCAGGCGCCTCACAGCGTGATCGGCAACCGGATTACGGCGTTAGACCGCATGATGGAACATGGCCGGCTGGGTATCTCCATGACCTATACGGCCAATGCCCTGGTGGCCGATTCGGCTGCATCGGGCACGCAACTGGCTACGGGGCTGCCGGCCGGCCCGGAAATGCTGGGGCTGGATCAGGACGGCAACCGCCAGGAAAATAGCATCGAAAAAGCCCGGCGCATGGGCAAGGCGACCGGGCTGGTCTCGGACACGCGCATGACGCATGCAACGCCTGCCGCATTTGCCGCGCATCAGGCGCACCGCAGCCAGGAAAATGATATCGCCGAAGATTTGCTGGCCGCGCAGGCCGATGTCATGCTGTCCGGTGGCCTGGATTACTGGATCCCAAGTCAGGGAGCGACTCCGCTGCTGCAACTGACCGGCAATGGCCTTGCCGTCAAATCAAAACGCAAGGACAACAAAGACCTGTTGAAACAGGCCGAGCAGCAAGGGTATGCGCTGGCTTTCAATAAAACTCAGCTACAACAGGCCAAAGGCAAAATGCTGGGTTTATTCGCCAGCTCCGCCATGCCGGACGGCATTACAGAAACGCGGCTTAGAGAGGATGTGAGTCATGCGCAGCCCACGCTGCGCGAAATGTCGGCCAAGGCGTTGGATATCCTGGACGACAATGAACGCGGCTTCTTTCTCATGATCGAAGCAGGGCAGATCGATTGGGCCTCGCACCGCAACGATACGGGCCTGCTGCTGCACGAAATGCTGCGCTTCAATGACATGCTGAATTACGTGCTGGACTGGGCGGCCAACCGCCAGGACACGCTGATCATCGTCACGGCCGATCATGAAACAGGCGGCTTCGGTTTCAGCTATTCGGCTGAGAATATCCCGCAACCGCGCAAATTGCCCGGCGCCGTCTTTGCAAGCAGCCAGTTTCAGCCCGGCTTTAATTTCGGCAGCCCCGAGGTGCTCGATAAACTGTACGCGCAAAAGCTCAGCTATCACGATATTTTTAAACAGTTCGACGCGCTGCCTTTGCCGCAACAGACGCCGTCAAAACTGGCCGAGCTGGTCAATCGCTACACCGAATTCAAGATTACCGAGACACAAGCCGTGGACATTCTGGCGACTGAGGTCAATCCGTTCTTTCATGCCGGCCATGGCGCCCTCGGCGCCAGGCGTGTGCCCAGGATGGATATCAACGGGGCGTTTTTCGTCTATCAGCAGGACAATCGCGAAAACCTGCTGGCGCGCGCCGTCGCGGCCAGTCAGCAAGTGGTCTGGGCGACCGGCACGCATACCAGTACCCCGGTCTATGTGTTCGCGCAGGGGCCGGAAGCCGGCATGAAACCTTTTGCCGGAATTCTGCATCATACGCAGATAGGCAGACTGATCAGCGATGCGTTGTATTGAGCCGACGTTTACAGGAGATACCTTTGATAGCATATTCTTATCGTTTTTTTGCAGTTGCCATGACTGTCCTGAGTCTGGCGGCGATAAGTTATAGCGCTGTTTATTGGGGTGATTCGGACAAACCCGAAGCCTTTAAGCTGGTCGGCATCTTCCCGTCCGAGACCCGTGCCGCGGTGGCTTTTGACGAGAGAATCCTCGCATCGCCCTTGCTGGATATATCTCAAGGCCGGCCTTTGCTGATTATCGCGGCATCGAACGGTATTGTTGCGGTTCAGGATGCCGACACAGGCGCGCTGGAGTGGCAGATTGCAGTGCCTGTTCCCGATGGACAGCAGGTGGAGATCGCATCAACACCAGCGTTGATCGGCGACAAGCTGGTCGTGCTTTATCAATGTCTTGAACAAGGCCGGCGCACGAGCCACCGTATCGCCGTTATTGATCTGTCCCGGCGACAGGTACACAAAAATTTTCCGGTGCTGACTTTATCGGCAGAACTGCCGGCAGCTGACGGCGCCGCCTCCGTAAAATTCAACCCGCCTACGGCTTATTCACACTCGGCGGTCAAACATGCGGTCAAGCCGGGGGCCGAGCTGGGCTATGTTTACGCATCCTTCGGCAATGCAGGCGATACCCAGCCCTTTCACGGCTGGATTTTCGAAATCGACATGGATGCCTGGCAGCAACAAGGCGCGAAGCCGGCAGTTAGCAGTGTACTGTTGACAACGCCGGAGGCCGAATGCCCGATCACGACGGTTTATGGAGGAACAACCGAGATGATCTGCGGCGGCGGCATCTGGACGCCGACCGGTCCGCAGATTTATCAAACCGGCGATGGCTTTGAACTGTTTGCGCCGACGGGCAACGGGCAAGTGGATCTGGCCCGGCGCGACTACGCCAATACCGTGATGCGCTTGAAACCGGGGCTGCAGTTCGACCCCGGCTGCGATGCCCGGTTGTGCGCCAATTTCAATCCGGGCAATCCGTCCGCGGACTGCATCGCTTCCTGCAAGAATCTGTTCATACCGCGCCTGGCGGATAACAGCGCTCCATTGCGGCCGCACGGCGGCGAGTGCGACGATAAATCTTTTTGGGAATGCCTGGCGCGCATGGATTATGATCTGGGTTCAAGCGCGCCGATAAAGGCGGAACTGCCAAACGGCATTTCGGTGCTGGTGCAGCCGGGCAAGGACGGCGGCGTCTACCTGATTGACGCGGCCCATCTGGGCAGGCAATACGACCGTTTGCAGATCGTCGATCTGTGCGGCACGGCGGATGACGGATGTGCGGCGCCCTGGCGGGGCATGATAGTCACGCAGCCGGTCATGGCTTATATCGACCGGACGCCGGTTGTCGTTATCGCCACGTTTGTCTCCGACAAAACGCATCCGGCGGGTTTGGTCGCCCTGAAAATCGTGCTCGAAAATGGCCGGCCGCAATTTAGGCGGCTCTGGCAGTTTCCTGATCCGAAAACGTCGGAAGCCGTGCAGGGGTTCAGGAGTCATCCCAGTTTACCGGTTATCGCTTCGTCAGGTAAAAAGGGCGAGCCCTATGTCTGGGTGG
>CAYPJI010000067.1:0-246 GCA_964411045.1 uncultured Methylobacter sp.
GTACAATACTCAGGTAGGCATTTCCTATCGTATGGGCATGATGTGGTTCATCTTCTCAGAGATCATGTTTTTCGGCGTTTTTTTCGGCACGCTTTGGTATACCCGTAATTTATCTGTGCCCTGGTTAGGTGGTGAAGGTACAGGTGCGGCAACTAAAGAACTGTTGTGGCCATCATTTGAAGCTACCTGGCCGACTAACGGTCCTGCCCATGTCGGCGGTGAGTTCGAGCCAATGGGAGCTTGGGG
>CAYPJI010000067.1:256-4454 GCA_964411045.1 uncultured Methylobacter sp.
AATACCTTGATCCTGTTAACCAGCGGTGTAACCTGCACATGGGCGCATCATGGCTTGCTGGCTCAAAAGCGCGATCAACTAATCAAAGGTTTGATGGCGACTGTGGCTTTGGGCTTTTTATTCGTGATTTTTCAGGCTTATGAGTATCATGAAGCTTATGCTGAAATGGGCTTGACTTTAGGCTCCGGTATTTACGGATCTACATTCTTTATGCTGACCGGTTTCCACGGTTTCCATGTCTGTGTAGGTGCTATTATTTTGAGTGTTGTGCTGTTCCGTAGCTGGAAAGGCCATTTTAAACCGGAAAATCACTTTGCTTTTGAAGCTGCCGCTTGGTACTGGCACTTCGTTGACGTTGTGTGGTTAGGCTTGTTTGTATTTGTTTATTTAATGTAATCTAAAAACAAGGCTGACAAAAAAGCGCTGCCTAAACCGGCAGCGCTTTTTTTTTGTCGGAACGATAGCAATAACTATTTTTGAGTCTGTGCCGGCTTTTGTCCGTGCATTTGAACGCCCAATCCATGAGGTTTAAAGATACCCGTAGCAAAGGCGATAAAAATAAAAATGAATAAAATGATTGAAAGAGTAATGCGAACAGTCAGTGCACGGACTGTTTTTTCGGATTGTTCCTGATCTTTAGATTTAACCAGATAAAAAAGTGCAGAGCCGAGGCTGATAATGATGAAGACGAAGGCAATAATAACAATGGTTTTTATAATCATAGCGTAGTTATGCTGGCAAGTAAGTTTCTGGTATTCTCGATTATTCAGTTGTCTGTGCCAATAGGTAAAAGCAAAAAAGTATGATTATCAAAGTTGGCTCCAGGTCACTGGAGCTCAAAATAGCCCCGACAATAGTTTACTTGTGTTTATTATCATTGCTGTTGTCATTGGGAGCCTGGCAATTAAGAAGATCGGATGAAAAGCGGACATTTATCAAACTGGAGGAGCAAAGGATGTCTTCCGGTACGCTGCATCTGTCGGCACATGCCGAAGATGATCTGAGTGTGTTGAAATACAGGCATGCTACAGTAACCGGTAGATATGATTCGGCGCATCAGTTTTTGATAGATAATCAAATCAGTGACGGCAAGCCCGGCTATTATGTATTGACACCGTTTATATTGCGGGGGGAGACCAGGGCGGTACTGATTAACAGGGGATGGGTACCTCTAAATAACAAAGACCGTTCAATTTTGCCTGATCTGTCTGTTGATGAGCAGCAAGCGACTGTTTCGGGGCGGATTAATAGTTTTCCTAGTGTGGGTATAAAATTGGCCGGCGCTGAGATTCCGACTGACAGCTGGCCCTCGGTGGTTCAATGGGTCGATAGTGATGTTCTGGCTAAGAAGTTAGGCTATCCATTATTCTCGTTCCAGATTGAACTGGATAAAGATTTGCCCGGTGGCTTTAAGAGGAATTGGCGCACTACAACAATCATGTCCCCAGAGCAGCATATAGGATATGCGGTTCAGTGGTTCGGGTTAGCCTTGACGCTTACGTTTATATTTATTTGGTACAGTTTTAAAAGAGACAATGAGTAATCAGCAGAAAAGAAATCGTTTATTGATTCTGGCTATTTTTGGTATGTCTATCATTCCTTTTTTAGTTGCCTGGGTATTAAAAGAAAATCCTGAGCTTTTGGAAGGCAGAACTAATTACGGTCAGCTTATAACCCCTGTAATCACGACTGAACGGAGCGATTTTGCAGGATTTGATCAGTTTACAGCGCAGAACGTGGATCAATTGCCGGGTCACTGGCTGATCGTCAATGTGATTCCGCATGATGATTGTAATGAAGTATGCCTGGATGCCATATACAAAACCAAACAATTACAGTTAATGATGAGCAAGGATTTGATCCGGACTCGTCGCGTCGTCATGGTTTTTCAGGATGTTGCACCTGAGGCCGCGGCAGCGTGGTGGAAAGATGACACGCGCTTATTAAGACTCAAGCCAAATGAAACCCTCATTAAAAAAATCGCTGCTATCAGGCAAAATGGTGTACCCGACGGTATGCTGCTGCTAATGGACCCGTTAGGCAATTTAATGATGCAATATGAGCCTGGATTCGATCCTTATAAAGTAAAAAGCGATCTGATGCATCTTCTGAAAATTTCACAAATCGGTTAATAGAAATATAAAAAATGTTTAGAAAAATAACCCTCTTTAGCGCCGTTTTAGCGTTAATAGTGATCATGCTGGAAGCCTATGTTCGTTTATCGGGAGCGGAACTAGGCTGTCCTGATTGGCCTGGCTGTTATGGTCAATTGGTAATAAGTGATGATGCGGATTTTAGAGCTCAAGCCATACAAGCATTTCCAGATAAGCCGCTTGATACCGTAAAAGCATGGAAGCAAATGAGTTACCGCTATCTGGCGGCCTTCCTAGGCTTTTTTATCGTATTGCTGGCCTTGATGTCATGGCGCCAGAAACAGGCGCGCATGCAATCTATAACAGTTTCATGGGCTCTGGTGCTCTTGTTCGGATTGCAGGCGGCTTTGGGTGCGTGGATTGTAAAAACGCAAGCCATGCCGATTGTGGTAACCGGTCATGTGTTGCTGGGAATGATGATTTTCTGGGGATTGTCTTGGCTGTACTTGCGGCTGGACCCATTCGTTTCAGCATCAAAATCACGCACAGGCCCTGTAAACTTTGCCCGCTTTGCCATGCTGGTTTTGTTTTTGCAAACTGTTTTAGGTGCATGGACCAGTACAAATTACGCTGCATTGGCTTGCGCCGGTTTTCCGCAGTGCAATGGCGCCTGGTGGCCTGAAGCCGATTATCAAGGCGCACTTAATTTATTTAATGGCTTAATCACCGGATACAACGGCGTAATTCCCTACAATGCCCAAGTGGCGGCGCACTGGCTGCATAGGGTAGGCGCACTGGTCAGTTTTATTCTGCTCAGCTTGCTGATGTTGAGCGCCACTTCGGAAAACTGCCCGAGGCCTGTTAGAAAAGCCGGTTTGCTTTTGAGTGTGTTGCTGTTTGTGCAAGTCGTCATGGGAATTGTCAGTGTCAAGCTGGCCATGCCTTTATGGGCAGTAGTGGCGCACAATGCGTTTTCTGCGCTACTGATGCTGCCGCTGGTCGCCATCAGTTTTTACAGCAGATATGTCTATGCAGAAGCGCCGCAGCCCGTCGTTGTGGAAGCGCCTGCCGGCGTTGTTGCTGAAGAGATCTATGTCGAGCCGCCGGCCGAATCTCTTTATTTACGCCTCAAATCGCAGCTAAAGCGCACCCGCTCCGGACTCAGCGGTGCATTGGCCACCATTTCTCTGGGGCAAAAAGGAATTGATGAGGATTTGCTGGAAGAAATTGAAGCCCGCTTGTTAATGGCCGATGTCGGCATGGATGCTACAACGGAAATCATTAGACGCCTGACTGAGCGCGTCGAGCGGCATCAGTTGAACGACAGCGCCGCGCTGGCATCAGCCTTGAAGCAGGAATTGCTGGCTATGCTTCAACCTTGCAGCCAGCCTCTGCATATCCCTAAACAGGATAAGCCATTTGTCATTCTGGTGGTGGGCGTCAATGGCGCCGGTAAAACTACGACTATCGGCAAACTGGCCAAACGTCTGCAGGCTCAAGGCTATAGCGTCATGCTGGCGGCCGGCGATACGTTTAGAGCTGCAGCCGTCGAGCAGCTGCAAACCTGGGGCGAGCGCAATAACATCCATGTGGTGGCTCAGCATACCGGCGCTGATTCCGCATCGGTTATCTATGATGGCGTCCAGTCCGCGCAGGCAAAAGGCATCGATGTGTTGATTGCCGATACAGCGGGTCGACTGCACACGAAATCAAACTTGATGGATGAGCTGAAAAAAGTAAAAAGGATCATGGGCAAGCTGGATGAAACGGCACCTCATGAAGTCTTATTGGTATTGGATGCCGGTACCGGTCAAAACGCATTGTCTCAGGCCAAGCTGTTTAATGAGACAGTTGCCTTAACGGGACTGGTTTTAACTAAACTGGACGGCACGGCGAAAGGCGGCGTTATTTTCGCCCTGGCTAAACAGTCCGGCATTCCCATCCGTTTCATCGGCATAGGAGAAGGAATCGATGATCTGCAGGATTTCAATGCGGAAACTTTTGTAGATGCATTATTCGTCAAAGACTGAAAAATGTTATGTTAAAGTTTGATAAAGTCAGCAAACGTTATCCTGAGGCCGGGGATGTGTTACGCAATGTCAGTT
>CAYPJI010000067.1:4464-9833 GCA_964411045.1 uncultured Methylobacter sp.
CTGGCAAAAGTACCTTATTGAAATTGATTGCAGTCATCGAGCGCTGCAGCCGCGGACAAATTTTATTGGACGGCCATAATGTCAATCAGGCAAAGGAAAGCCAGATTCCCTATTTAAGAAGGAAAATCGGGTTGATTTTTCAGGACTATAAATTGTTACAGGACAGGACAGTCTTTGATAACGTGGCGTTACCGTTACTGATTGCCGGTTATGGACATCACGAGGTTCCCCGCAGGGTGCGTGCCGCATTGGATAAAGTGGGATTGTTAGGCAAGGAAAGAAAATATCCGCTGGCTTTATCCGGCGGCGAACAGCAGCGCGTTGGCATAGCAAGAGCTGTTGTCAATAAGCCGCCGATGATTCTAGCCGATGAACCGACCGGGAATCTGGATCCGGAACTGTCAGCGGAAATCATGCATTTGTTCGAGCAGTTTCAACAAGTCGGCGTCACCGTATTGATTGCGTCGCATGATATTTCATTGATCAATCAAATGAACTATCGCGTTTTGAAGCTGGATCATGGGCAACTGGTGGCGGGTTAAACGATGAAGCGCAGAAAAAATACAGCTAGCTTTCCGAGTGTCTTGATGAAGATTTTCAGAAGTCTATATGATACTCGAGACAAAAAAACACCTGCAAGGCCTCAAAGACATCACCCAAAAAGCAAAACTGCAACGCCAGCCAGAGCGGATGGTCCGAAAACCAGAGTCTTGAGAGGCGATTTCAGAGATAAATTGCACGCCTATCTTGACCTGCATGCACATGCATTCTTTTCCAGCCTCGGGCGTCTGGTCGATTCACCGTACACGACCATTATGACTATAACCGTGCTGGCCATTGCCATCTCTTTAGCCAGCGTTTTTTATATTGCCGTGGCAAATCTTCAGCAGTTGGCTGGTAATTTGGAGGCCAGCAATCAAATATCGCTGTTTCTGCGCGAAGATATTTCCGAGGCAAGCGCCAGAAAATTTGCAGAGAACATAAGGGGCAATCCTGCCGTCCAGGAAGTCAAATTAATAACCAAAAATCAGGCTTTGGAAGAGTTCCAGACTTTCAGCGGTTTCGGCGAGGCTATCAACGCGCTGGAAAAAAATCCGCTGCCTATCGTCATCCAGGTCTTGCCTAAAAATACCCTGGAAGATGGATTGGAACTTGAAAAGTTGCTTAATACCTTTAAACAGGCTGTTGAAGTCGATTTTTCCCAGATGGACATGCAGTGGGTCAAGCGTTTGCAATCTATCATGGAATTGGCGCGGCGCGGCAGCACTGTACTGAGCCTGCTGTTGGGCGTCGCCGTACTGTTTGTTACCGGCAATACCATACGATTGGAATTGCATAAACGCCGCGAAGAAGTCGTGATTGCCAAGTTGGTAGGCGCTACCAACAGCTTTATACAACGGCCATTTTTATACAGCGGATTTTGGATCGGCTTTTTTGCAGGCGTGGCGGCATGGTTTATCGTTGCCGTCATGACGCTGATTGTGAAGCAGCCCATAGAGGAACTCTCCGGTTTATATGAAGGGGATTTTCATATGCTGTTTTTGAGCTACTCGGAAACAGTGGTGCTGCTGTTTATCTCTTCTTTGCTGAGCGTGCTGAGCGCATGGGCTGTGCTTAACTACCAGCTTCATAAGCTAAAACCCGAGTAGAGCAGTGGAACTTAGAAAATTATTAGCACTCTTAAAAAGAGAGTGCTAGAATTCGAACTAAGTTATTTTACCAAGGGGATACCATGAGTAGTGCATTAGCTTTACCCGTTAATCTGTCAGTCGGAACATTTGACGCTTACTTGAATCTTGTCAGGCAGATGCCTAGATTGACTGCCGATCAAGAACGTGAATTAGCCTTGAGATTCAGGGATCACGACGATCTGGAAGCGGCTCGGGAATTGGTGATGTCCAACTTGCGTTTTGTCGTTCACGTTGCCAGAGGCTACAGCGGCTATGGCTTGCCTATGCCTGATATTATCCAGGAAGGTAATATCGGATTGATGAAAGCCGTGAAGCGCTTCGATCCTGATGTCGGTGTGCGGCTGGTTTCTTTTGCGGTGCATTGGATCAAAGCCGAAATTCACGAGTATGTCATCAAGAACTGGCGTATCGTAAAAGTTGCGACCACAAAGGCGCAACGGAAGCTGTTCTTCAATTTGCGCAAATCCAAAGCGAATCTGGGCTGGCTGTCCAATGACGAAGCGACCGCTATTGCCAAAGACCTGGATGTCGATGTCGATACCGTTTATGAAATGGAAAAACGCCTGGATAGCAGGGATATGGCTTTCGATATGCCTGCCGATGAATCCGAGGAAGAAAACTATATAGCGCCCGTCAACTATCTACAGCAACACGGCACTGACCCGGCCTTATTGCTTGAAAATGAAGATTGGGGAGGGCATGAGCAGAATTTATTATCCGAAGCTCTATCGGAGCTGGATGAACGCAGCCTGGATATTCTCTCCAGTCGCTGGCTTGCGGATAAAAAAGCCACTTTGCACGAACTGGCTGAGCGCTACAATGTATCTGCAGAAAGAATCAGGCAGTTGGAACAAAATGCCATGAAAAAGCTTCGGACAGCGGTTGTGCTTGAGGCCTGACCGATTCATCATTTTTAATAAAAAAGGCTTAGCGGCTTAACCGCTAAGCCTTTTTTATTTGCTCATGTTTGAATCTGTTAAACAAGCGCGGGTAAGGCTGGCAATCAATGAAATATTGAGGAATCCGATAATATATTTCAGGCGGGTTTGAGTATGTCCAGAATAGCCTGGGCCTGTTCTGCAACCTCGCGGCCCAGGTTGGTCAGATAGCCGCCATCTTTCTGCGAAATAAGGCCTTTTTCGTATAAACGCTGGGTAGCGTTTATGATTTCCGGCGCTGCTGTCTTATGAACCTTGACGCCTTCTTGAGTGGTAGTGAGATTGTAACGGACCAGCATGTTCAGTTCCTCTACAATATCTTGCGTATAAGGCATAGTGAATCCTCATGAATTATTTTATGAAACGATAGCATAATGCTTTTTCAAGACAAGGCGTATATTTTTTACGATTATCAATATATAGATTTTCAGGTAGGGAATTTCGGCTTCTGGCACGCACTGCGGCCCTGTTTTTCACAGAGCTGATAGCTTAACTGTGCAGCCCAATATTGATAGGCCAGTATAATATCTTCCCAACCGTTGAATGCTCCAATCAGTGCTCTGCCGCCTCCACGGCCGTCGGCCGACGCCATGAGCAATTCACCGGTTTGCGAGTCGGTTATTTTGCCTTCAACGCTGGCTTTGCCGATATGGGATTCTGTGTCAGCATCAGTGATGGCAAACTGGATGCGCAGCGTATCGGGACCGGGTTTATTGACTAATTTAAAGTCCTGTTTCAAGACTTCGCGGATTCTGTAATCAAACAGTTTCTTAAGCCGGTAGTTATCGGCGTGGGGCAATACATTGAGTTTGGAATTGGGAAGCTTATGAATAGTGACTGGATCAACAATCACTTTTTTATAAAAAGCCCAGTCCGTTCCGCCTTTCCAGTAACTGAGCAAGGCATCATCTTGCCGATCTTCTTTAAGCAAGGAATAGTCATCCAGAAAGTCAGACGTTTCAATATGTTCCGCCTGATAGGCTTTCCCGCAGCCCGTACTTGAAAAGATAAAAAAAATTAGACCGATGCGGATAAAAATAGACATAAAGTACAGTGACCACCTGAACTGATATTGGAATTCAGCTTATAAGTGTAATGTATTTTTGCCGGATGGGTAGGGCCGCCGGAAGCGTTTTTACTCGGCTAAATTTAAAGGCGAAAAAAACCTGCCAGGGCAACCCCAGGCAGGTTTCATGTTCGCTGTGAGCAATGGATTGTTAGCGGCCGCTCACGCCGTTGCCGATATAGGCGCCTGCGGCTGCACCCAGTCCGGAAGCGACGGGGTCGCCCTTGCCGAGTTCATAGCCTAAAGCACTGCCTACAGCGCCTCCTACCAGTCCTGATGTGGATCGTCGATCAGGACTTGGATACCGGGGCGCGGGCGGCGGAGGCGGCGCCGGATAATATCTGGCTTCAGGCGCATGGTAGTAGTGTCTCTCCACGATTACCTCACGGTGTTTTTTATGATGGCCTCGGCCATGTCCTTTACCGTGTCCCCCGGATGCATAAGAAGGCGAGGAATATGCGGCGACAAGCGCAGCCAATTGAATTATAAAAAGCAACTTTTTCATAGAATCCTTCTCGGTAAATAATTTAGTTCAGAGCAGGTATGTCAACCAATACGATTGACGACAGTTATAGGTTTTAAGAAATAGTAGGCGGCTAAACCTTAATGGATGCTTAACAAAAACTGTCAAGCTATGATTTCCTGTTGAAGTGGATAGAAATCAAATAGTGATACAGGACCGCTATAACAACCGGCATTTTATTTTTGCATCCTCTATCAATGGCTGCTCCTGTCACGTCAGACTACAGCTGAACCATGAAAGTATAGTTCTTCTTGTTTTTTATTCAAAAAACTAAAAAATAATTAATTGCCGCAGCAATTTATGTAATGCTTATAATGATGGCGTTTTTTGATTTAATTATTATTTTTAGTGGCATATCTATAAATGGAAAATTTTATCCCCGGTCAGCGTTGGATCAGTAATACCGAATCAGAGCTCGGTTTAGGTCTTATTCTCGAGGTAACAGGCAATCGAGTCACTGTGCTTTTCCTGGCCAGTGACGAAAAACGCGTTTATGCGCGCGATAATGCGCCCTTAACCCGTGTCCGGTTCTCACCGGGCGATCAGATTGAATCGATGGACGAGGTCAAGCTGAAAGTAATCAGACTGGACGAGCAAGATGGTTTGATTACCTATATCGCTAAAAATGAGAATGGCCAGGAAGTTCGTCTGGAAGAAGTCGAACTGAATCACCACATCCAGTTTAACAAGCCTCAGGATCGGTTGTTCACAGGGCAAATCGACCCCAGCGCTTGGTTTCAGCTGCGCTACGAAACCTGGCGCCGGCTCCAGCAACACCAGCAATCGCCCGTCAAGGGCCTGCTCGGCGGGAGGACTTCACTGATTCCTCACCAGTTGTTTATCGCCCAGGAGGCGGCTAATCGCTCTGCGCCCAGAATCATGCTGGCCGATGAAGTGGGTCTAGGCAAAACTATCGAGGCCGGCCTGATCCTCCATCACCGGCTGATCAACGGGCTGAGCAACCGGATTCTGATTATGGTGCCGGAAAGTCTGCTGCATCAATGGCTGGTCGAAATGCTCAGACGCTTCAACCTGCGGTTCAGCATTTTTGATGAAGAGCGCTGCCTCGAAACGCACGGGGATAACCCGTTTTCTACCGAACAGCTGGTGCTGTGCAGCCAGAACTTCTTCGCCGCTTATCCGCGCCGGCA
>CAYPJI010000068.1:0-6651 GCA_964411045.1 uncultured Methylobacter sp.
TAATACCATGCAAATCAAACCGTTGGTAATGGCCGGTTTCCCTGGAATAAAAGAAGGTTTCTTCATCCACTTCGCTGGCTTCAGTGTGATGCGAAATAAAGACAACCTGGATTTTTTCATAAGTGCGGGTCAGAAATAGATACAGCAGCATGAAGAATCGTTTTGCCATGTCCTTTTCCTCAGGCCCCATGGAGCCCGAGACATCCATAACGCAGAACATAACCGCCTGCGTGGACGGTTTGGGCCTGTCTATGCGGTTGTCATAGCGCAAGTCAAAAGTGTCGATAAAGGGAATCTGCTCGACTTTTTTCTTGAGCCGCTTGATCTCTTCGCGCAGTGCGATAACCACCGCATCGGTTTCGCTGTGGCGTTTGAGTAAATCTTCAAGCTCAGCTTCGGCCTCTGCGATGCTGTTCAGATGCGGCGCGCGCAAAGCGATTCGCCGGCCCAGTGCGCCGCGCAGCGAACGGATGACATTGATATTGGTCGGATTTCCTTCGCTGGTATGGCCAGCCCGCACTTTTTTGGTTTCCTGGATGGTCGCCAGTTTGGTCTTGACCAGATTGGGCAGTTCAAGATCTTCAAAGAAGAATTGCATGAATTCTTCACGGGTCAGCTCAAAGACGAAATCATCCAGGCCTTCACCGGTATTAGAGGCTTGACTGCCCCCTTGTCCGGCTCCGCCTTCGGGGCGCTCAATTTTGTCGCCTTTGCGGAATTCCTTATTGCCTGGATGGATGATTTCCCGATAACCGCCCTGGCCGTGGTGGAAGAAAGGTTCGGAGGTGTCTCGCGCAGGGATAGAAACCTTCTCACCCTTATCCAGATCGGTCACGCTACGCTCGGTTACAGCGTCGGCAACCGCTTTTTTAATCTGGGTGCGAAAACGGCGAATAAATTTCTGCCGGTTAACGGCACTCTTATTCTTTCCGTTAAGGCGTCTATCTACAATTCGAGTCACAAATTTCTCCTCAAGCGTTAAGACGATTTACGTACTCTTAAATACCATTCGCTGAGCAATCGCACCTGTTTCTCTGTATAACCTTTTTCAACCATGCGATCAATAAACTCTTCATGTTTTTTCTGATCTTCAGGCGATGCTTTGGCATTGAAGGAAATTACCGGCAGCAGATCTTCAGTGGTCGAAAACATTTTCTTTTCAATCACTGTACGCAACTTCTCATAGCTGGTCCAGGCCGGGTTTTTGCCTCCATGTTTGGCACGCGCCCGCAGGACAAAGTTCACAATTTCATTGCGAAAATCTTTGGGATTACTGATGCCGGCAGGTTTCTCGATTTTTTCCAACTCGTCATTCAAGGCGCTTCGATCGAACATCTCGCCGGTATCGGGATCGCGGTAGTTGGTGTCCTGTATCCAGTAGTCGGCATAAGTCACATACCGATCGAAGATGTTTTGCCCGTATTCAGAATAGGACTGCAGATAGGCGGTTTGAATTTCCTTGCCGATAAATTCTATATATTTCTGCGTCAGGTAGCCTTTAAGATAGGATAGATACCTTTCTTCAGTATCGGCCGGAAACTGTTCACGCTCGATCTGTTGTTCGATGACATACAAGAGATGAACCGGGTTGGCCGCGACTTCGGTATTATCGAAGTTGAACACCTTGGACAAGATCTTGAACGCAAAACGCGTGGACAGACCGGTCATGCCCTCATCGACGCCGGCGTAATCGCGGTATTCCTGATAGGATTTGGCATGGGGATCGGTATCTTTCAGGTTCTCGCCGTTATAAACCCGCATCTTGGAGAAGATGTTGGAGTTTTCGGGCTCTTTCAGCCGGGACAACACCGCAAACTGCGCCATCATTTGCAACGTGCCGGGTGCGCACGGCGCATTATGCAGTGAACTGTTCTCCAGCAGTTTTTCATAGATTTTTATTTCTTCCGAGACGCGCAGGCAATAAGGCACTTTGACTATGTAAATACGATCGAGGAAAGCCTCATTGTTTTTGTTGTTTCGGAACGCCAGCCATTCCGATTCATTCGAGTGCGCGAGAATGATGCCCTGGAACGGTATCGCAGGAAAACCTTCAGTGCCTTTGTAGTTGCCTTCCTGCGTTGCTGTCAGCAGCGGATGCAGAACCTTGATGGGCGCCTTGAACATTTCGACAAACTCAAGCAAGCCTTGGTTGGCCCGGCACAAACCGCCGGAATAGCTGTAGGCATCGGGATCGTCCTGTGAATATTTTTCCAGTTTGCGAATGTCGACTTTGCCCACCAGTGACGAAATATCCTGGTTGTTTTCATCGCCTGGTTCTGTTTTGGTTACGGCAATTTGTCTCAGGATGGAAGGGCGGATGCGCACAACTCTGAATTGGCGGATATCGCCATTGAATTCATACAGGCGTTTGGTCGCCCAGGGGGACATGATCGTGTTGAGATAGCGACTGGGTATACCGTAATCTTTTTCAAGAATATCGCCATCTTCATCAATATTGAACAGCCCTAGCGGCGATTCGAACACAGGCGAGCCTTTAATCGCGTAAAAAGGCGTTTTTTCCATTAACAATTTAAGGCGTTCGGCCAGTGAGGATTTACCGCCGCCGACCGGGCCGAGTAAATAAAGGATCTGTTTCTTTTCTTCCAGGCCCTGTGCCGCATGCCTGAAAAACGAGACGATTTGCTCGATGACATCTTCCATGCCATAAAACTCGCGGAATGCGGGATAAATCCTGATGACTTTATTGGAAAAAATCCGGCTGAGCCGGGGATCATTATGCGTATCGAGCAGTTCCGGCTCGCCGATAGCCGCCAGCATGCGTTCTGCAGGGCTTGCATAAGTCAGCGGATCTTTTTTACAGAGTTCCAGATATTCCGGAAGCGTTAATTCCTCTTCCTTCAATTCTTCAAACTTTGAGGTATAGCGTTCAAATATGCTCATTACAACCCCCACATGGTTAGTTCTGTTTTATCAATACGACATCAATATAGACCATGTGTTCACGCATTATCTCCATCGGCACCATTAATTAAAGCTGAACGGAAAGTGCTATGGTTCAACTTGTGTCATGAAAAATGCTGTAAATTCATGGTAGCGGTTATCTAAATACAAGAAACAAATCGTTAAAGTGCAATTTTTACAATGGCTTGTTTACATTTAAAACTAAAAAAAGTCCAGTCATTAAATAGACAGCCGATTTAGTGGAATAGCTTAAGTTTTTTTGATGAAAAGACTTTTCTTCAATATGCGGCTATTTTTTGTCATCCGGGTGTTCGTCATCATCCAAATATAAGGCTTTAATCAGCTCTCTTTCCTCCGGAGCAAGCGCGAGCCACGGGTGTTCCTTTTCATACTGGCTTCGATCGGGGAATTCCTGCTGTCTGCGATCCTCTACGCGCCGATCCTCGTTGCTACGCCTTTCTCCTTTTCGGCGATCAGTCTTTGGCCATGCCAGATGATTTTTCTTTATGTTTTCTACCCATTCCGGCGAACCGAATTCATGAGGGCAGGTGCGTCTATCTGCTTTGCGTCGTTCTTCCTCTGAGCGCCGTTCGCCCCTGCGCGTGTCAATTATTTTCATTTCCTATTGCCTTATACTGAACAATTTTTTCATCAAGGACAGGCTGATACTTTAGAAAGTTCAACTTATCCGGCCACATCTAGCGCCGAGAATAAGGAAAGATCAGCTTGCCGGTTCTTTAAGATTACAAGTTTTCATAACGGTTCATATCAAATAGCCCGGCTGTTCCAGGCTGTTCTTTCAAGTATTTTTGATTGAACCAGTCATAATATAGCCATATTTCCGGATTATTGCGGCGAATGCCATAACGATTGTAAAAAAATTCTTTCTCGGCTTCAGTTCGGGTATGTTTCAGGTGCTCAATAAATTCCGGGAGCTGCCGTATTGGCACGCTCAAAAACATATTTGGGTAGCTGCCGAGAAATCCTGGCACAACGGTCAGTGTGTTCTGTTCAGGCTCTCGTCTCAGGCTTTCTGCAAAGATAAACGAGACGTTCGATAGCTTTTGATTTCGGATCAGCGTGTAGACGAGATCCTTGTCAGGGGCGGCCGTTTTTATACGCAGAAATGACACTTCAGGCAAGGCTTCGATTTCGTATCCTTTTAAATCGGCCAATTGGCGCATCATGGCATCTGCCTGCTGCTGATCGGGAGAACTGTTCGCTCTCATGCACGATTCTTTCGGGCAACGATTGATCAAATCAGGTTCTCCGCCTGCAGGTCCTAGACGTTGCCGGACTCTTTCAAAAAATTCTTTTTTATAGTCGCTGGTCTGATAGCTGATAGCCGTTTCCTTGTCGATGCCATACAAGGGCTTGTCAAAAAAGCCGAACAGCTTGGCATCGACGCCTTGATACCAGGAATCGCGCATCGCTTTTCGATGTTGCGCCGGAATGAACCGGAGAAAATTATTTTCAGCTTCCATGCGCAATGAATCCATGTACAAGCGGGTAGTCACTTGATGTCCGGCCGTGCCGTAGACGTTAAAGCCGGCTACGAGCAAGTAATGGATGCGCTCGAATAAAGGATAATCGACGACCCAGGCCGTCAGCGGCGTCCTGCCCACCAGTCCTTTTACCACCGTGGCATTGTCAAAATGCCGAAAGACCGTTAACAATGCATTGTCATTATGACCGTCGCCATCCCATATCAGATTGAAATCGACATCGTGATGCCTTAGCAGGGCTTTATGAATGAAAGTTTCTTTTTTATCGACATATTGCTGTTGCAGTCTGTTAACGTCAAGCCATGAAATTAAACCGATTTTTTCGCCTTCGGAGGCGGGCATGCGCAGGTAGTGGCTGTTTTCAGCCAGGAATTCGGTGCTTTCCTGCATAAAGTCGTTCTGAGGCTTGATGAAGGCTACCCAGAACTGATCGCGGATAACGTTAACCGCAGCCTGGCCCCGGCAGACAGGGCCTTTAATGAAACCTGAAAAGAAATATTGCGCATCGTCGAGCAGGAACTGATAGCGCGAAATGGCCGGCAGCTGGCTGAAGGTGTTGAACGGGTTGGCGGCCGACTGCGGATCATAGCCGGGCAGCTGAGTGACCGTGTACTCCGGCTTGAGAAACAGTTCCTGCAAGCGCTGCATTTTGCTGTCGCTTAATTCATAAACAAAATGGTTTTTATCGACGATGGTGGAGGCAACGGGGCGTAGCCGATAATAAAACCGGTCGATGCCGGGATCGTCAAACGGACGAATACTTTTCAACTCTTCGACAGCTTGCCCCGGAGGCGTTTTGGAGCGGACCAGCTTATAAAATTCGTTGGCCGGATGGTCTTTGAAATGCAGATCGCCGATATACAGATGTTCATAAATATAGCGCGCGACCAGTTGCTGCTTCAGTGATGGAGCGTTAAGGAACTGTTCCCATTTTTCAATTTCAGCAGTTGCGGCAGGCGGCAACGAAGGGTGAATATCGGCTTTAGCCCCCTCTCTAAGCCAGCTTAGCAGCGTATCTTCCTGATCCTGAGTAAGCGGCGGCAAACCATAGGGCATACCCCAAAGCGGATGATCGTGCTGGTAGTCTTCAAATTCGTCAAGGCTGGGACATTGCAAGGAACGTTCCAGCTCAAGATCTATGGATTTCGGCAATTTGTCGCTCGATGGCAAGGGATTATCGCGCTTTAACTGTATCAGTCGTGCGATCAGCGAGTTGTTCAGGTTGGTTTCGGGCGACAAGGATTGTTCGTTCAGAACCGGAAAGAAGCCTTTCGTCCTCCAGCCGGCGGTTGTGGTTTCATCGATGTTCAGTCTGGACGGTTCCTGCGCGATTAGTCTCTCATGATCATAGA
Organism: uncultured Methylobacter sp.; assembly: GCA_964411045.1. GTDB lineage: Bacteria > Pseudomonadota > Gammaproteobacteria > Methylococcales > Methylomonadaceae > Methylobacter. Next base: position 5,780 of record CAYPJI010000068.1, read on the forward strand.
CGGTCTTTTTGCTGGCGCCTCGGTCTATACCTTCAAAAGAGCTTAATTTAAGCTGACAAGGGGAGTCATAACAGGAATGGCAAGCGACACAACGCGAGTCCAGGATGGGCTTGACATCGTTGGAGTAGGAAACCTGACGAAATGGCCGGTTAAAGTCGACAGGCCGAAGCGTTTGCGGTTTGATGGTTGCCGGATTGTTCGTGCTTGCAAAATTTATCGTGTTATAGGCAAAGACGAGGCAGCTTACAAGGATAAAAAATAAAAGACTGTATAACTTTGAGCCAACAATTCTAATCATTATTAAGTCACTGAATTCCGTTGTCAGGGCTATTTTTATAATAGTTTAAGTTTGGTTCCGCGCAGGAACTCTCGCTATGGTTGTATCAGTCTGCCGGAAAGGCCAGGCGACCTGATATAATTAGAGTGATCTTGCCAGGCGATGCAGCGCTTCACCGCCGTGATTAAACAACGGCCAGCCGTCGCCGGTCAATACGGCTTTGATACCTGGCAGATCAGCCAAACGTTTGACCGATTGAATAGCTTCGTGCGCATCCATCAGCTTGCTTTCCGGCAACATGCATAATTCACCGCCGATGTGGCAACGAATTAAATCGCCTGTTATCAAAGTGCTATGCTCCAGGACCAGGGCAAGCTCTCCCGGTGTTTTAGAGCCCTCGAGCTCAAAAGCTACCAGACCGGGGACGACTTCTTCATTATCGTAAAGCCAGCGGTGGCAGGAAAGCGGGAAAGTGTCCTCTTCGGCGGCAGGGCCACAAAGCAGGGCGCCTGTTTCACTGGCAATATGTTCGGCATCACGACAATGGTCGCTATTGGTGATGACTATGAGGCTGACGCCGCCAAGTCTTTGCAGA
>CAYPJI010000068.1:6661-9830 GCA_964411045.1 uncultured Methylobacter sp.
TGTTCGGACAAGGGCAAAGGGTCGATCAATACATTGCCGCTGTTGCGCACCCACAGTACACTGTGGAAATCCAGATTTTTTTCCGGATCAAATACAGACCAGCTAAACAAGTCTTTTCGATGCAACTGTTTCATGATGGCGCTCTCATTGATCTCTAAGATTCCGGTTGTTGATGGGGCTTATCTGTCCGGTGAGGGCAATGGTTCACCAGAAGTTAATACCCAGGCCTTCCCGGTATTTGTTAAGTGCGTTGCCCTCGTTTGCAGATTGGGTAAGCGTATCAGTTTTGGCGGCCATAATAAAATCATTAAGATGCAGACCTTTGATTTTGCGGGTGCACCAGCAGACTGTTACTTGTCCCCACTCCGTTATAATCGTGGGATGGTGGCCTTCCTGCTCGGCCAGGGCGCCGACTTTATTGGTAAAGGATAGGGCTTCTTTAAAGTCGCTGAATCTGAATGTCCGGGACAGATGCCGGACGCCATCCGTCTCGATTAATATCCAATCCTTCAGTTGCGGCATAAGCTCATCGATCTCTTCTTGAGATAATAAGGGCGCATCGGTTCGGCAAGCTTCACATTTTTTTTTGGCCAATTCATTCATTGGAAATCCCCTTTTCATTGATACCAACAATAATGACAAGATGCCGTTATATTTGGTTGCGAATTATCGGAAAGGATCGCTGTGTTTGTGCAATTGCCGGCGCTTATCCGCTTTCTTTAAAAATTGTTGCCGGGTTTTCTTATCTATTTTCGCCCAACTGATGATTTCATCGAGCGAACGAAAACAACCGAGACAAATATCAGCTTTATTCAGGCAACATTGCCGGATACATGGCGACGGGATGCTTTCTGGCGCGGAATTCATTTATTGTGCTGGTTGGTGTTTTGCGACGGTTGAGCCAAATGTTTTAAAACGCTCCAGAGAGACGATATGTTTGAGCGTTTTTCGGTAAGTATCAGCGTAATGGCAATTTCTTCAGCGGCGGCAAGCGTGCAAAGAATGGCGGCAAGCCTGAATGGCCAGGCCGGACCTCCTAAAAATAATACATACAACGTCAGCGCCATTGCCGCTGCCGCTAATTTGACCGTCCATGTATGGTAGCTGGTAAAGGAACCGAATTTGATCATGCCTACGATCGATGGCAGCAGGTAGCTGCTGATAATCACAAGCACATAAATCATCTCACGGCTGACCACATCGGGCCACAGCCACCATGCGCTGATTGCGATGACTAAATAAATGATGACATCGGCCCAGCTGTCGAGCATGGCGCCGAACTGGGTTACTTGCCCGGTCAGGCGTGCGGCGATGCCGTCCAGTGCATCGGAAAGAAAGGATACGGCCAATAAAATCAGAAACGGGTTCTTGTGGTCATGCCAGGCCAGCCACAACAGCACCGGCGCGGCCGCGAACCGGAAGCAGGTCAGCAGATTGGGCAGAGTCAATAATTCCGGATTGAGCTTCAGATTCATAGTCATAACTGAAAGGTGGCGGAGAGCGGGGCATGATCCGACAGCATGCGCCAGGGCAGTTGCCCCAGCCGACTACAGGAGACCGGCTCAAGCCCCCGGTAATAAATTCTATCCATTGGTAAAAAAGGCATCCAGGCCGGGAAAGTTCGGGCATGACGCCCATGTAGAGTCTGGAAGACTTCTTTTAATTCCAGATGATCGTGGAAATGCCGCTCGATCAGTCCCATCCAGTCATTAAAATCACCGGCTATGACTAACGGTGCGTCATGCGGTATATGGCTGTCTATGCGGTTGCATAAAGTTTCGACCTGGCGCCGGCGTTGCAGACAATATGTACGGTTTTATTGGCTGCGGGAACGCGAATTACACCGTGCAAAAGGCTGCGGCTGGCCCAGGGATAGGGCGAAACATTCACATTCTCCCAGAATTCCAGATCATATTTGCTGAGAATGGCATTGCCGTGATGACCTTCGCTGTAGATTGCGTTTTTGCCATAGGCGTAATGCGGCCAGCCGCCGTGGGCCAAAAATTCCGATTGTGAGGCGTCAGGCCAGTCCAATATCTTTTTCTTGTGCAGGCTATGAGCGCCTTGTGTTTCTTGCAGGAACAGCAAATCCGCGCCTGCGTCTATTAGCGCGTCGCGTATCTGATGCAGAACAAAGCGTCGATTGCCGATATTGAAGCCTTTGTGGATGTTATAAGTCATCACACGCAATTGGTTTTTGGTCATACAAACTTAAAAATTAAATACAATATCTGAACATTTACCCTGATTAAAACCAAAAATCAAGCCGGTATTGATGGGAGTCGCTTATATTCGAACTAACGCTGCTTTTATTGTCCAAGGCATTAATACTGAGGGGCTCGCGCAAAAAAAAATATCGAATTGATGTTATATGGCGTCTAAAGGCAGAGAAAACCAATGATTATAATGAAGCAGGCATTCTTTGTTTTTCTGGTGGTTTTGGCTTTCACGGTACAAGCCGAAACAGAGGACGGCAAGTGGCAAAATAAAGCGGCAACGGTTATTCAGCTTGAGGTTAATGGCGCGATAGGGCCCGCCACCAGCGACTATATCGGTAGAAATCTCGATAAAGCCGCCGAAGAAGGCGCGGCTTGTGTAATATTTCGCATGGATACGCCCGGCGGGCTGGATACCTCCATGCGCGACATCATCAAGAAAATCATAGCTTCACCGGTCCCTGTCGTCATTTATGTAGCGCCTGGCGGCGCCCGTGCCGCCAGCGCCGGCACTTATATTCTCTATGCCAGCCATGTTGCGGCTATGGCGCCGGGCACCAACCTGGGGGCGGCCACGCCAGTGCAAATGCCGGGCTTGGGTGGTTCTGAGGATGAAAAGAAGGATAAAGATGCCAAGGGCGCTAAAAAAGAAGCGCCGGCCATATCGGATCCTATGACTGCCAAGGCCGTCAATGATGCCGTTGCCTATATACGGGGGCTGGCTCAGATGCGCGGCAGAAATGCCGATTGGGCCGAACAGGCGGTGCGCACGGCGGCAAGCATCCCGGCTGAAGAAGCATTGGCTGAACGGGTTATAGATTTGGTTGCAGCCGATCAGGCTGATCTATTAAAGCAATTGCATGGCCGCAAAATCAATGTGCTGGGTCAGGAAAGGGTATTGCTGACCGACGGGGCCGTGATAAAGAAAATAGGCCTGGATTGGCGCGGCGAAC
>CAYPJI010000069.1:0-9816 GCA_964411045.1 uncultured Methylobacter sp.
CCAATGGCTGGTTAGGCTTTTTATTGACGTAAACGTACAGGTAACGCGCTAAAGGATACTTGCCAGCCAGTGTATTTTCAGGCGTTGGATCAACAAAAGCTTCGCCCGCCGCTTTTGCCAACGGCACTGCTCTGACGCCCGATGTCGTATAACCCATACCGGAATAACCGATACCGTTCACCGATGTCGTCACCGCCTGAACCACTGAGGCAGAGCCAGGTTGTTCGTTGACGTTATCTTTGAAGTCGCCCTTGCATAAAGCTTCTTCTTTAAAAAAGCCATAGGTGCCGGAAACCGAGTTACGTCCATATATCTGAAGGCTTTTGCTTTGCCAGGCCCCGGCAATGCCCGTTTCACCCCAGGTAGTAATGTCTTTTTCGTAGCCACACTTGCGTGTCGCCGAAAAAATCGCATCAACTTGAGGCAGCGTCAGACCTTTAATCGGATTGTCTTTATTGACGAAAACCGCCAAGGCATCGATGGCTACAGGCACGGCAGTAGGCTTGTAATTGAATTTGCTTTCAAACGCATCAATTTCGTCATCCTTCATTTTACGGCTCATGGGGCCGATATTCGACGTGCCTTCGGTTAAGGCAGGAGGCGCGGTAGAAGAACCAGCCGCTTGAATCTGGATATTGACGTTCGGATAGTTGCGGTTAAATTCTTCAGCCCACAGCGTCATCAGATTTGCCAATGAATCAGAACCTACGCTGGATAAATTGCCCGATACGCCGCTGGCTTTTTGATAACTGGGAATAGCTGCATCAACAGCCTGTGCAGCAATCGCATGACTGCTTGCCAATGAGACGGAAGCCATCCCGATTGCTGTAACTAACTGCTTCACATTGAAAAATAGTTTCATAACCTGCCTTTACTGAAATAACTAACTTGAAACCATTATGCAAGCAATAGATGACAGTAATATGACAGTTCTCATTTTTTGTAATATTACTTTTAATGAGCTTCGGGTAAATTCCTGGCATAAGTAATGGACAACAGTTTTGCACACCCTGTATTCAAACGACGCCAATCACAAGATATGCCCAGTCTTGCCAGAGCCGCTGTCGGTAATAACTTATCCTTATCAGGCATAGCTGCATTGCCTGTCAAGTCAATCAGCAACGCTTCCAACTCCGGGTTATGACCAATCAATAAAACCCGCTCCGCCTGAGCCGGACAATCGGCAAGCGTGTCTTTCAAGCCATCCAGATCTTGCTCATACAAGCGCTTGTCCCGATGGATGACCTGAATCGGCAATTCTAATGCAGCGCAGACTATTTCCGCCGTTGCCACGGCTCTTAATGCGGGCGAACTGATGACGAAATCAGGCACCAGCTGATGCTGCTGCATCCAGATCCCCATCTGTCGGGCTGCGCGTTTTCCTCTCCTGCTTAACGGCCGCTCGAAATCATCGGCATCGACATGCCAGTCCGATTTTGCGTGTCGCAATAGCCATAGTTCTCTATTCATACCCAACCTTTTGTAGTTGAACGCCGGCCTGTCATTAAACGTTAATACTCTGTTGGTATGCTTGACAGTGTTGTACCAAACGTCCCTGAACTATGATTAGCCCGGCAAATATGTTCCTAGATTTTGAATTTCCCATCAATTTAACGACGGAGAAATTTATTGCTCAACTAAGCGATAAAGTGGATTTGCAACCGGTCAGCCGACAATACACGCTCAAGACTTATTACGACAGCTTTGACTGGCGGCTCTACACTCACGGCATCACTTGCGAACTTAATCAATCCCTGTCTTCATCCACGCTGGCATTAAGACATCTTGAAACAGGACGAATCATCGCCAAGGAAGAGCTTGATAGCGTTCCTGCTTTCAGCAGACAACTCAAACCGGGAGAGATACGCGGCCTGATCGAGCCGGCGCTGGAGATGCGCGCCTTATTGCCTGTCTGCAAGCTGAATTATCAATGCCATCGGCTCAACATAATCAATAAGCGCGGAGAAACCATGCTCAATCTCTTTATTGAAGAGCATGATCTGTACAATAATCGCGCCTCAATGCAGCTAATCGATGGCCATAAGCATGCGGCCTCGAAAATCAGCGAATTATTGACTACACAACTTAACCTGAAGTTTTCTGGCGAACCACTGCTGCTGACAGCCCTGAAACTGCAAGGCCTCAAGCCTAAAGCCTACACTTCGCGGCCGGCCATTAACCTGGACCCGGCCATGCGCGCCGATATTGCCGGCAAATTCATTTACAGCCACCTGCTGAAAACCATCAAGGATAATGAACAGGGGACCATTGCCCATACAGACAGCGAATTTCTGCATGATTTTCGCATCGCGGTCCGTAAAACCAGGACCGGTCTTAACCAAATCAAAGGCATACTGCCGGAGCCTATCAATTCACATTACGCCGAATTCTTCTTCTGGCTCGGGCAGATTACCAGCCACTCCCGTGATCTGGACGTTTTTCTATTGGATTTTGAGCGCTACAAAGAAAGCCAGCCGGAATCCATTCAGAATGACCTGAATCCCTTGCATGAATTGATCCAGGCCAAACAACAAAAAGCACATACAGAACTGGTCCGTAAACTGAAGTCGGAAAAATACCTCATCACATTATCCGAATGGGAGCAGTACCTGAAAGAACCGGCGCTAAGAAATCCGTTGGAGCCCAATGCCAAACGCCCCATTAAAGAACTGGCCGAGCGCAGACTCTGCAAGATTTATGGCCGGCTTATGCAGAAAGGCGAAGCCATCAACGGGCAATCTCCGGCCGAAGCATTGCATGAGGTAAGAAAGGCCTGCAAGAAGCTGCATTATTTACTGGAGTTTTTTCAATCTCTTTATCCTGAAGACCAGATCAAGCCTCTTGTAAAATCCCTGAAAGTATTCCAGATCGTATTGGGGGAATTTCAGGACGCTGAAATACAGATACAGGCATTAAAACTATTCCGCGAGGAAATACTGGCCAACCCTGTGCCGGCCAATACGGTTTCAGCGATGGACCGATTGATTCAGGAACTGGGCGCCCGCCGGCACCAGGCGCGCCACGATTTCATCAAGCAATTCACCGCTTTTAGCCAGTCTGAAAGTCACTCCGTGTTTAACTCGCTGCTCTCTCTTAAAGCTTAAGCAACTTTATCATCATAATGCCTGGCTGAGCCTATTCCGCATCGCCGACCGGCGCGGCAAAGGCATCCGAAACCAGTTCCCGGACATTATCGCCGGTCAGCGCATTCAGGAAAGCCTCCAGATCATCCATCTCCTGAGCCGTCAGGTTTAATGGCCTGATCAAAGGATCCAGATTCTCATTGGCGATGCCGCCTTTGTTATAGAACTCGATGACCTGGCGCAACGTCTCAAGAGAGCCGTTGTGCATATACGGTGCAGTCAGGCTGATATTGCGCAAGGACGGGGTCTTGTATTTCCAGCGATCATCCGGATTTTGAGTTATTTCATATCGGCCTAAGTCATTGGGTTTGATCTCGGAAACTGAATCAATCAACTGCGCCGCCACATCGACATATAGGCCTGGAGCGACCTGCACGCGTTGAGCGCCTTCCGTTTTGCCCATCGCGGCCGCGTAACCGATGCCGGTATTATGCAAACTATTGTCCGTGAACAAGGCGTGTTCTGCAGTGATGACATGACAGCTTGAGCAATTGGCCTTGCCGGTAAAAAGCTTGAAGCCGCGTTGCGCTTTGGCATCGAGCGCCTGCCGGTCTTTGGCGTAATACCAGCGGTCGAAAGCCGAATTGGCTGAATTCAATGTCCGCTCATAGCTGGCGATCGCCATCCCCAAGCTTTCCATGTCCGGTCCCTTACCAAAGACTTTCTTGAACAGTTCGTTGTAGCCGGCGCTGCTTTTCACCTTGTCGATGACATAGCCGATGGAGGGATTGCCCATTTCGTTATGCGCCAGCAACGGCAGCCAGACCTGCTGCTCCAGCGCGTCTTCGCGGCCGTCATGGAACAGTTTCCGCGCATAAGCGGCATTGTAGATCATCGGCGTGTTGCGCCTTACCGTCCGGCCTTCTATGCCGACGGCCGTGGCCATCTCATTGCTGGTGAAACCCTGCTCGGGAACATGGCACATGGCGCAGGAAAACGTATTGTTGAGCGACAGGCGGCGGTCATAGAACAGTTTCCGGCCCAGGCTGACTTTGTCGGCAGTCAGCGGATTGTTGTCCGGCACAGGCACGGCAGGCAGGCCCAAAGGCGGCTGCCTGATCGTTTTAAGCAGATCGGCCGGCTGGCCGGTGCGGTCGGTCAAAGCCATCGAATGCGTTTCATAATCGCTGCGTTCGTAGTGACTTTTATTGTCGCCGGCGGCATACAGCGCAGCGGTATCGGTTTTGGCCGCCCGGGTTTCAGATTTTTTCCCGGCCAGCAGCACTGTCTTGATGTCGTTGATCAGCGTCTCCGGCTGCAGGAACGAGACGCTGTAAATATTGCGCAGCTGTTTGTCTTTATCGATCAGGTAAACGCGCAGGATATGCGAGAACGTACCGGTAAAACGGCCCTGGTCGTCGTAAACTTTTTCCAGGGTTTGCTTGTAGTTATCCAGTATCGGCTGCAACTGCCGTTCCGAGCGCGTGGTCAGGAACCGCCATTCCACGCCGGGTTCCTGAAATGACTGACCGTACTGCTTCATCATGGCCGGCGTGTCATGCTCAGGGTTGAAGCTTAAAGTCAGCAGCCGCAACTGTTTAGCCAGTTCCGGCTCTTTTTTCAGACGATTCTTGATTTTGTGCAGCACCGAGGTCGCCAGCGGGCAGCCGTTGACATCGCTACAGGTGGCATAAATAAAGCTCAGCAGGACAACTTTGTCGCCCATTAAATCATGCAACGTTGCCTCATTGCCTTCCGTATCCAGCACGTCGCCATCGCTGGCAGTCCCCAAGGCCGGCAGTTGATAAGTGCCCGGTTCCGGCGCGATGAATTCAGGGCGTTCGGAGAAAGGCGAAGCGGCAGGGATGGAATCGGCGTAGCCGTTAGCCGTGGCTAAGCTGATCGCGAGCAATGCTGTGGTCAAGAGGACGCTGTTCATGGAGAGATTTACTCCGGTAAAACTGAAAAAAGGGCGGCCGAAGCCGCCCTTGCTATGGATCACTTGGGTGATGCGGTTTTATAAAGCGAGTAAGCGCCGAACTTCATCTGGTGGGCGCGGCCCAGTTTTTCCTTGATGAAATCGATCGCGAACTGCTCTTTCAACTCCTTGCCGTCCCAGTGGTAGGCTTTGAAGAACTGCTCGTTATCGGCGCCTTTCTTGTCCCAGTTGGCCAGCAATGAAGACGTGTAATACAGGCGCTTGCCGTCCCAGCTTGAAGACACCATGTTGACCTGGGAGCCAATTTTCTTCTCGTACACCTGTTTCGGCTTGAACGGATCGCTTATGTCAAACAGACGGGTTTTGCCGTCCATGAAAGTATTGACCCAGAGCCGCTTGTCATCACTGGAGATCGAAATGTCCACCGGCAGCGGCACTTTGGACGGCTCACCGATGTCGGCGACCTCTTTAGCCTGCCATTCGCCGGCTTTGTCTTCATGAACCAGCCAGATTTTTGAAGTCAATGCGGTGGTGCTGAAGCAGTAGTTGTGGGTTGGCTCCCAGGCGCAGCGGATTTCCAGCGGCGCGCCCGGCACATCGAAGACTTTTTTCGGCTTCCGCGCGTGCAGATCCCACTGCACCATCGTGTTGCCGAAGCGCTTCATGGCTTCCTTATCGCCGAGCATTTTGCCGAAATCCATCATGTAATTCGACCAGCCCGTAAACGAGGTTGTCAGCATCAGGTTGCGGCGCGGCAGTGCGCGCACATCATAGTTATAGCCGTCGGCATACTTGCCGGTTTTGACGGCGCCTTGCAGGTTGCTGTCGGTCGGCAGCCAGTAGGTCGCCACATAGTCACCGTCATTGGTATATTCCACCAGTGCGGTGCGGCCGCCGTGGTCCTTGTTGTTGGAAAGGCCCGTGATGATCATGCGGCCCGGCAATGCATAGGTCGAGTGCGGGCCGACCACGCCGCCGCTTTTGGCGACGAAATCGGTGATGGTCTTGACCAGTTTTGGCCTGGCCGGATCAGTGTGCACATCAAAGACAAAGATTTTATTGGTATCGAGAGAGCCGGCCCATAGATACCGACGGTCGTCGGTGAAGTCGGAATGGTGCGCTTCATTGCGCCCGCCCACGGATACGCTGTGGATGATTTTGCCGTAAGTTTTCGACTTCGGATTGACATCGACCGTCACCATCTTGTCCTGCTCGTCGCCTATGCCTTCCATGCCCAGAGTCCAGACATAGACTACGTCTTCCTGGCCGGTAATTTTGACCATGTAAGGCGACTGGCAGGTCTCATCGGCCTGCGCCGCGGTTATGCCGGCCAGGCCGAACGTGGACGCTGTAAAGGCGCAGGCGGTCATGAAGCGGTTCAGCCGCTGTTTATTGGATTGTTGTTTCATCGTGATTCCTGTTGACTAATTTTCGGCCGTGGTCGGGTCGATTATAGTTTTGATGCGAGCAATGCGATTGGCCGGAAATCCGCCTTTTTCGGCATGGGCTCTGAGCGCCGCTTCATCGGGCGCGATATAGACGCAATAGACTTTATCGTCGGTCACATAGCTTTCCAGCCATTGAATTTGCGGCCCCATGTCGCGCAAGACGCCGCACGATTTCTGCGAAATGCCTTGCAGCTCCTGGGGGGTTAATGAGCCCGCGCCGGGGATGTCTCGCTCGATAATGTATTTTGGCATACAGTTCTCCTGGAATTTATAGATGACTGGTCGTCTCTATTTTGGTTACAAAAAAATCAGGCTTTGAAAAAATCGCCCAATAGCTCCTGACAACATTGCTTCAGCGGCGCCGAAGATTTCTCGATTTTCATTCTCAATAGTGCGCCCTGCCAGGCATTGACCAGCAAATCGGCCATGTCGGCAGCCGACTTATCGGTTCTGACCGTGCCTTGCCGCTGCGCTTGTTCCAACCCTGATTGCAATAAATTCCGGTAGCGCCCGACTGCGCTCTGTAGAGAAGCCCGGGAGATTTCGCTGGTATCGCCGATTTCTCCCATCAGGTTGCCGAGCAGGCAGCCGCCTTTGAATTCGGCTTTTTCAAGTTCGCCGATCAGCTCATCGAAATAACGCCGCAGCGCAGTCAAGGCATCCATATTCGGATTGTCCAGATGCGCGCTTAACTGCTCGATGAACGGATTGATATAATGCTGAATGACAGCCGCGCCAAATTCTTCCTTGCTGCCGAAATAATTGTAGAAAGACCCTTTGGGGATCTGCACGGCATCGAGGATTTCTTTCAATCCGGTGCCGTGATAACCCTGCTCCATCAGCAGCGCGACGCCCCGGCTGAGCAGATTCTCCCGATTGATCTGTTTTTGGGTGATTTTCATCATGGAGCAATAATATGACCGGTTGTCTCAATCGTCAAATATATTTTCTCTAATGTGCGATATGCCCTATTCACCTGCGTAATATGCCGCATAAAAAAGCGGAAACGTGTCAAGACAATCACGCAAGCCCCGATTATCAATGACTTGGCATCGGGCAAAACCAATAGTTTCAGCAGATTTCATGCCAAATTGCGCGGCATATTGTCGCGCGGCAATTTGACTCACGACAAGACCGATTCAAGTCGTTAGACTTTTCCTGACTCTTACCTGTACTCAACAGTAGAGTTACTTATCCTTCCTCACAATAATGCGGGCAGCCTGGATCGTCCGCATTTTTTTAAAAAATGGAGGCTGTTATGAAACGCAGTGAAGTCTCTCACGCGATTGAGCAAGTCAATTACAAAGAACTGATCCGGCAGACCGCCGTCCATGAAGCGGGCCACGCCGTGGCGATTCATTTAGGCAATCGGCAAAAATCGCTGCCGCCGGTTTTTTTTCAGATTGTCATTAAAAAACCGGACGCTGATTTTCCCCGGTACGCATCAGAACCTTACGCCCATTGCACGGCCAAAGTTGAGGGCGGGCGCTTGATCCATCTGCTGCCGTCTTCGATTGAAGAAGCCACAAACGATTTCTCTATAGAGCAAAAACAAGCCTATCAACAGGCTTTCGAAGCCGACATTGTCAATCTGCTGATTGGGCCGCTGGCCGAAGCCCGATACATCGCCTCGCGCGACGATGAAGTCATTAACGCCTATCTGGTGAATCTGAATGCGCTACGCTATTACGGCGGCACATCCGACTTGGAACTGGCCGGCGAATATCTCGAGTGCTTTATAGCGGACAAAGCGCTGCGCGAAAAGAAAATCGGCGAGCTTTTCATGAAAGCTTTCGCATTTGTCCATCATGCGCAAAACTGGCGGGCCATCATGGCTTTGGCGGACTATATTCTGGCCAGCCCGAAATCGATCATTGACTGCGAAGAAGTGATGTCATTGCTGGACAACTGCCTTATCTAAACCGATGCGCCTATGCTTGAGCATAGGCCCGGGCGCCGAACAATGCCGTACCGATCCTGACGATCGTCGCCCCTTCCGCAATCGCCGCTTCCAGATCATCGGTCATACCGAACGAGAACGTATCCAGCTCAGGCCTGCCGAGCGCCGCTACGGCTTGATAAAGCGCCTTATAAGGCTGGCGCTGTCGCTCGAAATCGGCCTCGGGCGCAGGAATGGCCATGACGCCGCGCAGTTTCAAATGCGGCAACTGCGCCATTTGCTCGCACACATCCGGCAGTTCGGCCAGGGTGAGTCCTGACTTGGTCGATTCGCTGCTGATATTGACCTGCAGGCAAATATTGAGCGGGGGAAGATGGGCTGGACGCTGCTTATTTAACCGCTGTGCGATTTTCAACTTGTCGACGCTGTGGACCCAGTCGAAATGCGCCGCTATGGGTTTGGTTTTATTGGACTGGATAGGGCCGATAAAATGCCAGGTAATGTCAAAAGCGCCGAGCTCCTGCTGTTTCTTCAGCGCTTCCTGAAGATAACTTTCGCCGAAATGGCGCTGTCCGGCCCTGTAGGCGCCAGCAATATCACTAGCCGGCTTGGTCTTGCTGACCGCCAGCAATAAAACCGATCCCGGTTTGCGGTGATAGGCCTGTTCAGCCTTGCTGATCTGGTCCCTTATCTGTTTGAGTTGTTCGGCTATCATAATCTGTGCAATATTTAAGCTACGTTGCCGATTATTAAACAATACGCCTTCAAAAAAGCAAAGACTTGAACTATGGTATAGAGATGATTTTTTAAACGCTTCAAGAGGATATTATGGATATTGCCGAGTTATTGGCCTTTTCAGTTAAAAACAACGCGTCGGATTTGCATCTGTCGGCCGGCCTGCCGCCCATGATCAGGGTCGATGGCGATATCCGCCGCATCAATATTCCCGCGCTGGAGCATAAAGAGGTGCATGCGCTGATGTACGACATCATGAACGACAAGCAGCGCCGCGATTATGAGGAATTCCTGGAAACCGACTTTTCCTTCGAATTGCCCGGCATTGCCAGGTTCCGTGTCAACGCGTTCAATCAGGAGCGCGGCGCGGCCGGCGTTTTCAGAACGATTCCGTCCAAAGTCATGAGCCTTGAAGAGCTGAAGGCGCCCAGGTTTTTTGAGGAACTGACGCGCAAACCGCGCGGCCTGATTCTGGTGACGGGGCCTACCGGCTCGGGCAAGTCGACGACACTGGCGGCCATGATCAACCATATCAACATCAACGATTACGCGCATATCCTGACCGTTGAAGACCCGATCGAATTCGTGCACGAAAGCCAGAAATGCCTGATCAACCAGCGCGAAGTGCACCGCGACACCCACGGCTTCAACGAGGCGTTGCGCTCGGCCCTGCGTGAAGACCCGGACGTTATTCTGGTCGGTGAAATGCGT
>CAYPJI010000070.1:0-9738 GCA_964411045.1 uncultured Methylobacter sp.
ATTCATTCAATTGATAAAGAAAGAAATTTAATTTTAGTAAAAGGTGCTGTGCCTGGTGCTAAAGGCGGTGATGTAGTTATTACACCTGCAATGAAAATGCGGAATAAAGGTTAAGCTATGGGTTTGCAAATACCTGCTATAAACGAACAAGACTCTGCCGGAAAAATTGAAGTAACTGAAGCGGTTTTTGGCCAGTCTTTTAATGAAACATTGGTTCATCAGTTAGTAACTAGATACTTGGCAGGAGCGCGTGCCGGTACTAAAGCGCAGAAAACGCGTTCCGATGTCAGCGGTGGTGGCACAAAACCATGGCGACAAAAAGGGACAGGTCGTGCAAGATCTGGTACAATGCGCAGCCCTATTTGGCGAACAGGTGGGGTTACTTTTGCTGCAAGACCTAGATCCTATGATCAGAAGCTCAACAAGAAGATGTTTAGAGTTGGGATTCGGTCAATTTTGTCTGAATTGTTAAGACAAGATCGTTTGGTTGTTAGCAATGATGTATTGCCTAAGACATCTAAAACAAAAGAGTTGGCTGAAAAACTGAAAAATGTTGATGCTAAACGGATCTTGATTGTGGTCGATAGTGTAGATGCAAATCTGGCATTAGCTTCAAGAAATATTCCTTATGTGGAAGTGGTCGAATCTATCAATTTGAGCCCCGTTCTATTAGTTTCGGCTGATAAAGTTATTGCTACACCGGCTGCGTTGAAACAAATAGAGGAACGTTTAGCATGAGTTTAAATAAATACCGACTGGCAAGTGTGCTGCAAGCTCCGATAATTTCTGAGAAAAGCACTATTGCAGCTGAAAAAGATAAAAGATTCGTTTTTAAAGTGCAAAAAGTTGCAACCAAAAAACAAGTCAAAGATGCAGTGGAAATTATGTTTAATGTTGAAGTTGACTCAGTTCAAGTATTAAACGTTAAAGGCAAACAAAAAAGATTTGGCCGTGCATTAGGACAGAGGTCTGATTGGAAAAAAGCTTATGTTAAGCTTAAGCCAGGTCATGATATAGATTTCTCTGCTGCTTAATTTAATTAAAGTAATAAAGATCAATAGGAAACGGTAGAAACATGGCGATTGTAAAGTCAAAACCGACGTCACCGGGTTCACGGTTTGTAGTGCGTATTAAGAATGACGAATTGCATAAAGGCAAACCATTTGCACCTTTGCTGAGCAAAAACAGTAAAAGTGGCGGTCGTAATAACAAAGGGCGTATAACAACACGTCATGTAGGTGGTGGTCATAAACAACACTATCGTATTATTGATTTTAAGAGGAATAAAACGGATATTCCTGCTGTTGTCGAGCGTCTGGAATATGATCCTAACAGAACGGCGAATATCGCTTTGGTTTTGTTTAAGGATGGCGAGCGTAGATATATTATTGCTCCTAAAGGCCTTGAAGTAGGGCAGGAAATTCTTTCTTCAGAAACTGCTGCTGTTAAACCAGGCAACTGCATGCCTTTGAGAAATATTCCAATGGGTACGACAGTTCATTGTGTCGAGTTAAAACCTGGTAAAGGTGCCCAAGTAGCCAGAAGTGCTGGAACGTCAGCGCAATTGGTAGCTAGAGACGGTATTCATGCAACAATTAGAATGCGTTCAGGCGAAATGCGTAAAGTTATGGCTGATTGTCGGGCTGTAATTGGTGAAGTGTCTAACTCTGAACACAATTTAGCTTCACTGGGAAAAGCAGGTGCTGCCAGATGGCGAGGAGTTCGCCCTACTGTTCGTGGTGTTGCCATGAACCCAGTAGACCATCCACACGGTGGTGGTGAAGGTCGTACCTCTGGTGGTAGACATCCAGTATCGCCTTGGGGCATGCCAACCAAGGGATATAAAACGAGAAAAAACAAACGTACTGACAATATGATTGTCAGACGTCGTAAGCAGAAATAGAGAGGAATTAGCGTGCCACGTTCAATTAAAAAAGGTCCTTTTATTGATCATCATTTACTTAAGAAAGTTGAAGATGCTGTAAGCAGCAATAATAGGAAACCGATTAAAACATGGTCAAGAAGATCAATGATCATTCCAGATATGCTGGGCTTAACTATTGCTGTCCATAATGGGCGCCTGCATATTCCAGTTCTCATATCTGAGAATATGGTCGGGCATAAATTAGGTGAGTTTGCGCCAACTCGTACTTATAAAGGCCATGTGGCTGATAAGAAATCAAGGTAGGATATGATGGAAATTTCAGCAAAATTAAGTAATGCGCCTCTGTCTGCGCAAAAAGCTCGGTTAGTAGGTGATCAGATTCGTGGCATGCCAGTTGAAAAAGCACTGAATACATTAAAATTCAGTTCAAAAAAAGGTGCGGCGATTGTAAGAAAGGTTCTCGAGTCTGCTATAGCAAACGCTGAGCATAATGAGAGTGCAGATATTGATGAGCTAAGAGTGTCTACCGTTTATGTAAATGAAGGGGCGACAATGAAAAGATTTAAGGCAAGAGCTAAAGGACGTGCAAATCATATCCTCAAAAGAACTTGCCATATTACGATTAAAGTCGCAGAAAACGAGTAGAGGCAAAAATGGGTCAAAAAGTACATCCAACAGGCATTCGCCTTGGTATTGTTAAAGATTGGAATTCTAGATGGTATGCAAATAGCCAGGATTATTCAGTATTCCTGCATCAGGATCTAACAGTTCGTGACTTTATCAAGAAAAAGCTGGCTCATGCGTCTGTAAGCAAAATCCAGATTAATCGCCCTGCAAACAATGCTCACATTACTGTTCATACTGCTCGTCCAGGTATTGTAATTGGTAAAAAAGGTGAGGACATTGATGTTCTGAGACAAGAAATATCCAAAATGATTGGTATTCCTGTGCAGCTCAATGTCGAAGAAATTAGGAAACCTGAATTAGACGCGCAATTAGTGGCGGAAAGTATCGCTCAGCAATTAGAAAAGCGCATCATGTACCGTAGAGCAATGAAACGCGCTGTAACCAATACAATGCGTTTAGGTGCTGAAGGGATCAAGATTAATGTTGGCGGTCGTTTAAATGGTGCGGAAATCGCAAGAAGCGAATGGTATAGAGAAGGACGAGTGCCTCTGCATACTTTAAGAGCAGATATTGATTATGCTACCGCGGAAGCAAATACAACCTATGGGATAATCGGAATTAAAGTCTGGATATTCAAAGGTGAAGTATTCGATATGGATGCGCATCTAGCGTCTATTAACTCAGAATCTAAGAAATAGTTGAAGGGATAGAGAAATGCTTCAACCTAAAAGAACAAAATTCCGTAAACAATTTAAAGGCAGAAATAACGGTACTGCCGTACGTGGATCTTCAGTAAGTTTTGGCGAGTATGGCCTAAAGTCTGTCAGTCGTGGTAGACTTACCGCCCGGCAAATCGAAGCGGCTCGGAGAACGATTACGAGGCACGTAAAACGTGGCGGTAAAATCTGGATTAGAATTTTCCCTGATAAGCCAATTACTAAAAAACCTTTAGAAGTTCGTATGGGAAAAGGTAAAGGTAGTGTAGAATACTGGGTTGCTCAAGTCAGGCCGGGAACAATGTTGTATGAGATACAAGGTGTCTCTGAAGAATTGGCTCGGGAAGCTTTTGCTTTAGCGGCAGCTAAGTTACCTTTAAAAACAACTTTTACTGTTCGGACAATAATGTAATGAAAGCAAGTGAACTACGCCAAAAATCTAAAGACGAGTTAGGGGCTATGTTGCTCGATTTGTCGCGTGAACAATTTAACCTTAGAATGCAAAAAGGAACAGGGCAATTGTCAAAACCTGATCAAGTAAAAAAGGTTAGACGCGATGTAGCACGTATTCAAACTATATTAAATGAAATGGCGAGCGCATAAATATGAGCGAAAATGAAACCAAGTTACGGACAATCACTGGTCGGGTTGTTAGTAACAAAATGGATAAAACAATTACAGTTTTAGTTGAGCGAATCGTTAAGCATCCTGTTTATGGTAAATATGTTAAACGGTCAACTAAAATGATGGCTCACGACGAACAAAATATTTGTCAAGAAGGTGATGTGGTTTCAATTACATCATGCAGGCCAATGTCTAAGAATAAAACTTTTAAATTGGTTGAAGTCTTAGAAAGTGCTAACAGATAGTACATAAGCTATTAAATATTCAGATAATTGGGAATAAATCATGATTCAGATGCAAACTAACCTTGACGTCGCCGACAACAGTGGCGCAAAAAGGGTCATGTGTATCAAAGTATTAGGGGGTTCGCATAGACGCTATGCCGGCATTGGAGACATTATCAAAGTCAGTATTAAGGATGCTATTCCTCGTGGAAGAGTAAAAAAAGGCGAAGTTTATAATGCTTTAGTCGTTAGAACCCGTAAAGGTGTGCGTCGCCCAGATGGATCTGTAATTAGGTTCGATGGAAACGCGGCAGTTATTCTGAATAACAATCTACAACCGCTTGGTACGCGTATTTTTGGCCCTGTAACACGTGAGCTAAGAGGTGAGAAATTCATGAAAATTATCTCGCTTGCTCCTGAAGTATTGTAAGGTAGGGTTAAAAATGCAAAAAATTAAACAAGGTGATGAGGTTATCGTTCGCACTGGTAAGGATAAAGGTAAGAGCGGTAGAGTTTTGAAGGTTTTAAAAGACAATAAAGTTTTGGTTGAAGGAATCAATCAGGTCAAAAAAAATCAGAGACCGAATCCGAATGCAGGTATCTCAGGTGGAATTATAGTCAAAGATATGCCAATCCATATTTCTAATGTGGGGCTATATAATCCTGAAACTAAAAAAGCAGATCGTATTGGCTTTAAGTTTCTAGAAGATGGAAAAAAAGTCAGATATTTTAAGTCAACAAGTAAAGCTGTTGATGCATAAGGTGTAGATAAATCATGGCTAGACTAGAAACCGAATATAAAGAAAGAATTCTGCCTGCATTAATGGAGCAGTTCGCCTATAAATCTGTAATGCAAGTTCCTCGTATTACAAAGATAACGCTCAATATGGGCGTCGGTGGTGCTGTCGCAGATAAAAAAATCCTGCAATCTGCTGTTAGCGATATGGAAAAAATTTCCGGTCAAAAACCGGTTGTTACTTTAGCAAGAAAATCAATTGCAGGTTTCAAAATTCGTGATGATATGCCTATCGGTTGTAAAGTAACTTTGCGTAGCGATAGAATGTATGAATTTTTGGATCGATTGATCACTATTTCTATCCCTAGAATTCGTGATTTTCGAGGATTAAGCCCTAAAAGCTTTGATGGGCGTGGTAATTATTCAATGGGCGTTAAAGAACAGATCATTTTCCCTGAAATTGATTATGATAAAATAGACGCTTTGCGTGGTATGGATATTACTATCACAACAACAGCACAAACTAATGAAGAAGGTTTGGCTTTGTTAAAGCTTTTTAACTTTCCATTCAAGAACTAAAGGGCGATTTCAGTATGGCAAAAAAGTCAATGATTGCGCGCGAAGTCAAGCGTAAGAAATTAGTAGATAAATATGATGCAAAACGCAAATCTTTGAAAGAGATTATCAGGGATCCAAATGCATCATTTGAAGATAAAGAATCTGCTCATTTTCAACTTCAAAAATTACCAAGGGATTCCAGTGCAACGAGAGTAAGAAACCGTTGTAATTTAACTGGGCGTCCTCATGGATATTACCGCAAATTCGGTCTTAGCCGGAACAAGCTGAGAGAAGCAACTATGCGGGGTGACGTACCCGGTGTTGTGAAGGCGAGTTGGTAATATCTGTGAGTCAAGTTTGGAGAAATAGAAAATGAGTATGACAGACCCAATAGCAGATATGTTGACCCGTATTAGAAATGGGCAATCTGCTGGCAAAAAAAACATCAAACAACCTTCGTCAAAATTGAAAATATCAATTGCGAAAGTATTGAAAGAAGAAGGTTATATTACAGACTTCAGCACTGAAACAAACGGCAGTCATACAGAGATGACTATCGAGTTGAAATACTACAAAGGTGCGCCGGTAATTGAAAGTTTAAAAAGAATTAGTAAACCTGGTTTACGCATTTATAAATCTAAAGACGAATTGCCGAAGGTTCTCGGCGGGTTGGGAATTGCTATTGTTTCAACATCAAGTGGTGTTATGACAGATAGAGCGGCTCGTGCGATTGGACATGGTGGCGAAGTTATTTGTACTGTTTGTTAATTGTAGGCCAGTTTATGTCAAGAATTGCTAAAGCACCAGTCACCATTCCTAGCGGTGTAGATATAAAGCTAGATGGTAATAATATGACCGTAAAAGGAAGTAAAGGTCAGTTATCATACGATTTTAACCCAGCAATAAGCATGGATATTGCAGATAATGTAATTCAAATGCAATGGGACAAAGATAATAAATCAGCTACTGCTCAGGCCGGGACTGCAAGAGCAATCGTAAGCAACATGGTTGCAGGCGTATCTGCTGGATTCGAAAAGAAATTGACGTTGATCGGAGTAGGTTATAGAGCGCAAGCGAAAGGAAATATTCTTAATCTTGCACTTGGTTTCTCTCATCCAATAGATTTTGAAGTGCCTGAAGGAATTACTGTCGAAACGCCAAGCCAAACTGATATAGTAGTCAAGGGAAGCGATAAACAGCAAGTTGGTCAGGTAGCAGCAAAAATCAGAGCTTATCGTCCGCCCGAGCCATATAAAGGCAAAGGTATCAGATATGCGGAAGAGAATGTTGTAAGAAAAGAAGCTAAGAAGAAGTAAGGTAGCGTGATGGAAAAGAAACAGTCTCGTTTAAAGCGCGCAATAAAATTGCGCAGCAGGATTAAGAAATTAAATGCAACCCGTTTGTCCATACATAAAACTTCGCAGCATATATATGCTCAAGTTATAAGTGGTGATGGTACAACTACATTGGTTAGCGCTTCAACTACTCAGTCTGAAATTAGATCTGCTCTAAAGAACACAGGGAATATAGAAGCTGCAACTCAAGTAGGGAAATATATTGCGCAGAAAGCTATCGCTGCTGGAATTACAGAAGTTGCTTTTGATCGTTCAGGATTTAAATACCATGGTCGTGTGAAAGCATTAGCTGATGCTGCACGTGAAGCCGGATTGAAATTTTAGGGGTACAGCACCTTCTCAAGGTAGTACAGACGGATTACAAGAAAAACTGGTTTCTGTAAGACGCGTTGCAAAAGTGGTAAAAGGCGGTAGAGTTTTTGGCTTCACTGCTTTAACGGTTGTTGGTGATGGTGAGGGGCGGGTAGGTTACGGCGTCAGTAAAGCGCGCGAGGTACCTATAGCAATACAAAAGTCTCTTGAACAAGCACGTAAAAATATGCGTAAGGTTTCATTAAAAGGCGATACCTTGCAATACCCTATTATGTCTTCAACTGGAGCTGCAAAAGTTTATATGCAGCCAGCCTCTGAAGGTACTGGTATTATTGCTGGTGGCGCTATGAGAGCTGTATTTGAAGTTGTTGGTGTGCATAATGTATTAGCAAAATGTATCGGTACCAGTAATCCTATTAACGTGGTCAGAGCCACTATTGATGGGCTTACAGGAATGCATAATGCCAACCAAATAGCTGCAAAGCGTGGTTTGTCAGTTGAACAGATTATTGGGTAGTAGCGATGGCTGGTACAAAGTTAAGTGTGACGATGATAAAAAGCAAACATGGACGATTACCACGTCATCAAGCTTGTTTAAAAGGCTTGGGTTTGCGCAAAATTAATCAAACGGTTGAAGTGCTTAATACAGCAGAAAACCGAGGTATGATAAATAAAATATCGTACATGTTAAAAGTCGAGGAAGTATAATGTTTTTAAATACCATCCAGGCAAGCGAAGGATCACGAAAAAAATCAAAAAGAGTGGGACGTGGAATTGGATGTACACTCGGTAAAACATGCGGAAGAGGCCATAAAGGACAAAAAGCTCGAAGTGGCGGTTTCCATAAGGTAGGGTTCGAAGGTGGACAGATGCCGCTCCAGCGCCGTTTGCCAAAGATCGGATTTACTTCCAGAATTAATAAATTCTCAGCAGAGGTTCGTTTAAGTGAATTAAATTCACTGAGCGCCGATATTATTGATTTGAAAGTACTGATCAAAGAAAATGTCGTGCCTGTCTTTACGAAAACGGCAAAGATAATTAAATCAGGCGAAGTAAATAAAGCGGTTACAGTTAAAGGTCTCAAAGTAACTGGTGGCGCCAAGGAATCTATTGAAGCTGCTGGCGGCAAAGTAGAGGTTTAAGGTGAGTACTTCAAGAGCTCAGATGGCTAGCAAAGTTGGTGGTTTCTCAGAACTGAAGGCAAGACTTCTGTTTGTTTTGGGGGCTTTTTTTGTTTACAGAGTCGGGGCGCATATTCCTGTCCCTGGGATAGATCCAAAGGCTCTTGCTGTTATGTTTGAGCAGCAAAGTGGATCGATTTTGGATATGTTTAACATGTTCTCTGGTGGTGCATTGATGCGCCTTAGCCTTTTTGCTCTTGGTATTATGCCTTATATTTCAGCATCAATTATTATGCAATTGATGACTGTTGTTATACCTGCTATGGAGCAGATAAAGAAAGAAGGTGAATCCGGCAGGCGCAAAATTTCGCAATACACCCGATACGGTACTGTTGTCTTAGCAACATTTCAAGCAATAGGTATATCGCTAGCGTTGCAAAATCAATCTGCCGGTGGGCTCTCGGTTGTTTTAAATCCTGGTCTTGGTTTTATTGTAATCACTACGGTTACATTGGTTACCGGTACCATATTTTTGATGTGGTTAGGTGAGCAGGTAACTGAGCGTGGAATTGGTAATGGTATTTCTCTTATCATTTTTGCAGGTATTGTGTCAGGTTTGCCCAAGGCAATTGGTGGAACATTGGAATTAGCAAGAACTGGTGAAATGAATGCCGGTTTCATTATTCTATTGTTTTTGTTGTCACTTTCAGTAACGGCGCTTGTTGTTTTCGTTGAAAGAGGGCAGAGAAGAATCCTCATCAATTATCCAAAAAGACAACAAGGACGTAAAATGTATGGCGGGCAGAGTAGCTTTTTGCCATTGAAACTTAATATGGCCGGTGTTATACCGCCTATTTTTGCTTCAAGTATAATTTTATTTCCGGCTACTGTAGCAGGATGGTTTGGTAATACTGATGGGTTTACTTGGCTTCAAGATGTTGCGACTATGCTATCACCTGGTCAGCCTGTTTACGTCATGCTATATGCGGCAGCTATTATCTTCTTCTGTTTCTTTTACACTGCATTAGTATTTAATTCAAAAGAAACTGCTGAGAACTTAAAAAAATCTGGAGCTTTTCTGCCAGGTATAAGGCCAGGTTTGCAGACCAGTTCTTATATCGATAAAGTTATGACTCGATTGACTTTGATCGGTGCTTTTTATATTACATTAGTATGCTTATTGCCAGAGTTCTTGATAGTATATTGGAATGTGCCGTTCTATTTCGGTGGTACTTCTCTATTAATTATTGTTGTAGTCGTAATGGATTTCATTTCGCAAATGCAAACGCATATTATGTCTCAGCAATATGAAGGTTTGATGAGAAAAGCCAATTTAAGAAAATGATTTTAATGTGATAAATAACTTCGGAGTTAATGGTGAAGGTTAGAGCTTCTGTAAAAACAATTTGTAGAAAATGTAAAGTGGTAAAAAGAAATGGTGTTGTCAGGGTTATCTGTGTAGATGGTAGACACAAACAGCGCCAAGGCTAAAATTTGTTGCGCTATAATTGCTGTAATGCTATAATTCGGCGCTTAACTTTAGAATAATACTCAGGGGAGTATCTAGATGGCACGTATTG
>CAYPJI010000071.1:0-9520 GCA_964411045.1 uncultured Methylobacter sp.
CTACAGAGCTTTCGGATGGGGTAAGATGTCCCGTCCGACTGCGGCACTAAGTTTTCTTTGATTCATTGCGATAGGGCACAACCATGCCAAGAATCGACAACATTAACACGACACCCACTTACACTTGCCCCATGCATCCCGAAGTGCAGTCGGCCCATCCAGGAAGTTGTCCAAAGTGCGGCATGGCGCTTGAGCCTGTCGAGAGCCCTCAGCCTTCGTCCCGCACCGAATGGACCTGCCCGATGCACCCCGAGATCGTCCGCAACGAGCCGGGGAACTGCCCGATCTGCGGCATGGCGCTTGAGCCCAGGGCCATTGAGGCCGAGCAGACTGAGCAGAATCCCGAACTGACGGACATGAGCCGCCGGTTCTGGTTTGCCGCCGTGCTGACCGTACCGTTGGTCCTTGTCGCCATGGGCGATATGCTGCCCGGACAGCCTGTCTCGCAGCTATTCTCGCAACGCACCCGCTTGCTCATCGAACTCGCGTTGGCGACGCCTGTCTGCCTGTGGTCGGCATGGCCTTTTTACGTCCGCGCCGTGCAATCGATAAAGAACCGCAGCCTCAACATGTTTACGCTGATCGGGCTCGGCGTGAGCGTGGCCTATGGATACAGCCTGATCGCGGCACTGTTCCCGGACATTTTCCCTGCTTCATTTCGGGAAGACGGCGAGGTTGGCGTCTACTTCGAAGCCGCCGCCGTGATCGTGGCCCTTATCCTGCTTGGCCAGGTCATCGAGCTGCGCGCCCGCAGCCGGACGAGTCAGGCCGTCAAGCAACTGCTCGGCATGCAGGCCAAAACGGCGCGTCGTCTGAACGACGACGGCGCCGAGATTGATGTACCGCTGGATGCGGTGCAAATCGGTGACAGGCTGCGCGTGCGGCCGGGCGAGAAAATACCGGTGGACGGCGTCGTGCTGGAAGGCGCCAGCTCGGTGGATGAATCGATGGTCACCGGCGAGCCGATCCCGGCCGAGAAGCACGAAGGCGACCGCGTCATCGGTTCGACCATCAACAGCTCAGGCAGTCTGGTCATGCGCACCGAAAAAGTCGGTTCTGAAACGCTGCTGTCCCGTATCGTGATGATGGTCGCCGAGGCGCAGCGCACCCGCGCGCCAATTCAGAAGCTGGCCGACATCATCGCCGGTTATTTCGTTCCCATCGTGGTCGTTATCGCGATTGTCACGTTTATCGTCTGGTCTCTTGTCGGCCCCGAGCCGCGCATGGCTTACGCGCTTATCAACGCCATCGCCGTGCTGATCATTGCCTGCCCGTGCGCCCTTGGCCTGGCGACGCCCATGTCCATCATGGTGGCGACGGGCAAAGGCGCCAGCGCCGGCATATTGTTCAGGAACGCCGAAGCCATCGAGCTGATGCGCAAGATCGACACGCTGGTCGTGGACAAGACCGGGACGCTGACTGAAGGAAAGCCGAAACTCGTCAGCATCACGGCTGCCGACGGCGTTCAGGAAAACGATCTCCTGCGCTTCGCCGCCAGCATCGAACGCGGCAGCGAGCATCCATTGGCCGAGGCCATAGTCAAAGGCGCTGAGCAGCGAGGGATTGAGCCGGCTCGCGCCGAAGATTTCGAGTCGGTCACCGGCCTGGGCGTCAAAGGCCGTGTCGATGGACATGACGTCGCACTCGGCAATCGCGCCCTGATGGACAGCCTGGGCGTCGATTCGGGCCGACTCGCAGCCCGCGCCGAGGAGTTGCGCGGCGACGGCCAGACCGTCATGTTTGTTTCGGTCGACGGCAAGCCGGCAGGAGTCGTCGGCGTCGCCGACCCGATCAAGGACAGCACGCCCGAAGCCATCAAAGCCCTGCACAGCGAACACATCCGCATCGTCATGCTCACGGGCGACAGCCGGACCACCGCCCAGGCCGTCGCAAGAAAACTAGGCATTGATGAGGTCATGGCTGAAATCCTGCCCGACCAGAAGGCCGACATCATTAAGCGCCTGCAAAATGAAGGCCGCATTGTAGCCATGGCCGGCGACGGCATCAACGATGCGCCGGCACTGGCTCAGGCGCATGTCGGCATCGCGATGGGCACGGGCACGGACGTTGCTATGGAAAGCGCCGGCGTCACGCTCGTGAAAGGCGACCTGCGCGGCATAGCCCGCGCCTGGCGGCTGAGCCGGCATACGATGGCCAATATCAAGCAGAACCTGTTCTTCGCTTTTATTTACAATTTTGCCGGCATTCCGATCGCCGCCGGCATCCTGTATCCGTTCTTCGGCCTGCTGCTCAGCCCGATGATTGCCGCAGCCTCCATGAGTTTTAGCTCTGTTTCTGTGATCGGCAATGCCCTGAGATTGCGTGGCGTAAAATTGTAAAAAAAACACCATTCCACTTTCCCCAAGCGCAAGGAACAAGATAGCCATGCGCGTAATTCTGGAAATTAACTATCAATGATAAGTACCGTATTTTCTATTGAAAAACCTGCCTCAATCTCCTATGCTCAGCAATAAGGTTTCGATTGTTATTCAAAATCTTGCTATTCAATTACTCCTAAATAACTCAAAAAACAAAGGGGACTGTATGAAGATCGGTATACCCAGAGAGATCCATGAAGGTGAAAAACGTGTAGCTACAACGCCTGAAGCCGCTGAAAAAATCATTAAAATGGGCTTCGAAGTCAGTGTGGAAAGCGGTGCCGGCGACGGCGCCGATATTTCTGATGAGGCTTATAAAGAAGTTGGTGTCCAAATCGTCAAATCGGCCCAAACGCTATGGAATGACTCCGACATCATCATGAAAGTCAGGCCGCCAGAACGCCATCCTGAACTCGCCATTGATGAAGTTGAACTGCTGCCTGAAGGCGGCCATTTGATCAGCTTCATCTGGCCGGCGCAAAATGAAGACTTGATGCAGAAACTGGCCGCCAAAAAGGCGACCGTGCTGGCTATGGACAGCGTGCCGCGCATATCCAGAGCGCAGAAACTCGATGCGCTCAGTTCCATGGCCAATATCGCCGGCTACAGGGCCGTCATTGAAGCCGCGCAGCATTTCGGCCGGTTCTTTACCGGCCAGATTACCGCCGCCGGCAAAATCCCGCCCGCCAAAGTATTGGTCATCGGCGCTGGCGTCGCGGGCCTTGCCGCCATCGGCGCGGCCAAGGGCATGGGCGCGATTGTCAGGGCTTTCGACACGCGGCCCGAAGTCAAGGAACAAATTGAAAGCATGGATGCCGAATTCCTGATGCTGGATTTCAAGGAAGAAGGCGCCGGAACCGGCGGTTATGCCAGAACCATGTCCAAGGAGTTCATAGAAGCCGAAATGGCGCTGTTCGCGCGCCAGGCCATGGAAGTCGACATCATCATCACGACCGCCCTGATCCCCGGCAAGCCCGCGCCCGAGCTGATCACGCAAGGCATGGTCGAATCGATGAAACCGGGCAGCGTCATCGTCGATCTGGCGGCCGAGCAAGGCGGCAACTGCGCCCTGACCGAGAAGGATAAAGTCGTGGTCAGGCACGGCGTCACGATCATCGGCTATACCAATCTGCCCAGCCGCCTGGCCAACCAGTCCAGCCAACTGTACGCCACCAATCTCAGGCATCTATTGACGGAACTGTGCCCCGAAAAGAACGGGGCGCTCAACGTCAACATGGACGATGAAGTGATACGCGGCGCGACGGTCATCAAGGACGGCAAGATAACCTGGCCGCCGCCACCGCCCAAATTATCGGTCACACCTCCCCCGCAAACAGAAGCCCCCGCCTACCCCGCCGTCCAGGCACAAGAAAAAAAACACGCCATCCCCGATGGCATCAAGCCCTTTATACCGCTGGTTATCGGCGGTCTTGCCCTGTTTGGCATCGGCGCTGTCGCGCCGGCTTCTTTCATGTCGCACTTTACCGTCTTCGTGCTGGCCTGTTTTATCGGCTATCAGGTGATCTGGAACGTGACGCCCGCGCTGCACACGCCGCTGATGAGCGTCACTAATGCCATCAGCGGTATCATCGTGATCGGCGCGCTGGTGCAGATTTCGGCACCGGGAAAAATCGCCATGATTCTGGCCGGCCTGGCCATACTCATCGCCTCCATCAATATTGCCGGCGGCTTTTTAGTCACACGCCGCATGCTTGAAATGTTCAGAAAATAAGGGGAAGAAGATGTCTCAAAGCTTAATTACGATGTCTTATCTGGCCGCCACGATCCTGTTCATTTTGAGTCTGAGCGGTTTAAGCCACCAGGAAACCGCCCGGCGCGGCAATTACTACGGCATGATCGGCATGGCCATCGCCATCATCGCTACCACTTTAACGCTAAGCGGTGCGGTTAACGCCTATATCATTTTAATCCTGGCTTTGCTGATCGGCGGCGCGATCGGCGCTGTGGCGGCCTTAAAGGTTGAAATGACGCAAATGCCCGAACTGGTCGCCATCATGCACAGTCTGGTGGGTATGGCCGCGGTGCTGGTAGGTTTCGCCAACTTCATGGAAACCGGCTCCACGCTTGTGGGTGCCGAGAAAACGATCCATGAACTGGAAATTTACATCGGCATTTTAATCGGCGCCGTTACCTTCTCGGGCTCGGTGATCGCCTTCGGCAAGCTCAGCGGCAAAATCAACGGAAAACCCCTCCTGATACCGTTACGGCACTGGCTGAATCTGGGCCTGTTGATTTTCGTCATCGGTTTGGGCCAGGTATTTCTGGAACAGACCGAAACCGGCGGCGGTCTGTATCCGCTATTGATCATGACTTTCATCGCACTGGTATTCGGCGTACACATGGTCATGGCCATCGGCGGTGCTGACATGCCTGTCGTCGTGTCGATGCTGAACAGCTATTCCGGATGGGCCGCCGCGGCCACGGGATTCATGCTCAGCAACGATTTGCTGATCGTGACCGGCGCCCTGGTCGGCAGCAGCGGCGCCATCCTCAGCTACATCATGTGCCGCGCCATGAACCGCAATTTCATCAGCGTCATCGCCGGCGGTTTCGGCACCGGCACGGGCGAGGCGGCGGCCGTTGAAGGCGAGGTCTACCCTATCGATGCCGAAGAAACCGCACAATTGCTGCTAGCGGCCAAGAACATCATGATCATCCCCGGCTACGGCATGGCGGTAGCGCAGGCTCAGCATACGGTCAATGAAATTACCAAGCTGTTAAGGGAAAAAGGCAAGAAAATCCGCTTCGGCATCCATCCGGTGGCAGGACGCATGCCCGGGCACATGAACGTATTGCTGGCCGAGGCCAAAGTGCCTTACGACATCGTTTATGAAATGGATGAAATCAACGAGGATTTCCCCAATGTCGACGTCACGATCGTGATCGGCGCCAACGATATCGTCAACCCGTCGGCGCTCGATGACCCGAACAGCCCGATCGCCGGCATGCCGGTACTGGAATGCTGGAAAGGCGGCGCCACGGTAGCGCTCAAGCGCAGCATGGCATCGGGCTATGCCGGCGTCGGCAATCCTCTGTTCGTGCTGGAAAACACGCGTATGCTGTTTGGCGATGCTAATGAGACGATGCAGGCGGTGTTGAAGGCATTGCAGGGGTAATCAAAGCATAAGGCTCAAAGTGAAAACGGTATTGCTTGAGCCTTATTTCCCACATTCCTACCATTGTTCTGTTGTTAAGCGATGAGCCTGGAATAAATCAGAAAATGGTAGGTGCGAATTGATTCGCACTGCGCGGCTATAAATCCGCACCTGCACCGGAAATCCTCCGCGTACTTGAAGAAGTTATTTTATGCTCATTCCTAAGCATTCGCCGGACTTGCTGACGGCAAATGCTTTCGGCCGGTTCGACAACCGCCGGCCTGTACAAACCGGCAAAGACGTGTCTGCTGCATCGTTACTCTGCGGACAGGTACATTGCCCCAATATCAAATGCTTCCTCGACCGGACCAAAAAAGCCTCCGGAACGGAACATGCACAGTTCATAGCGCTCATTGCTATACGTATAGAAAGCCAGCCCCCACGCATCTTCATCGCCGAAATACCGCAGCCGGCAAAGATGAACCGGCGTCTTCCTCATACGATCCATAAACTCCTCACGATTCTCGCCGGTAATATTTAGCAGTTCAGGGGATGGCTCAGAAGGTTCTAAGTAAGCATCGATATAACAGAAAACGCCTCTGTAGCGAATATCCAGGCGCGAGTATCGTCCTCTATACTGTGCCTCGGCATATCGGGTAATTCGCTCGGTGATTCGATTGCGAACTGGCGGGGGAATTTTTACACCACCGGTATCAGGTGTGTGCGTCCAGACTTTTTTAGTGTTCATATAGCGCTTTCTCAAAATTAAACGGCCTGACATAAAGCTAAGGGCACGCTGCCAGCGGATGCTCAGCGAAACGGCCCAACTTGATTCAAAAGCAAACTTCAAAACTGCATTGTGGAGGACTGACTTTTTGACCGCCGGATTAGGCTAAATCTGCATCGTATAGGATGTGCCTACGAAAAAGGCGCATCGCTCGCGATTGATGCGCTTCGTTCCTCAGCGCATCCTATGACCCTTTAACGTGTTACATTATTATTCGTTTCGGACTCCTCTTTGCTCCGTTGTTTCTCTTTAGTGCATTATGACACCGTGAGAGTGAAGGGAAGTCCATCATCCTACGTACTAAATTAGCAGTACTCCGTTTTTATGTTTGCAGATTTCAGCTTTTTAGCGCGAATCGTCTCAATATTCGGAATAGTTTCAAAACCAGCTTCACCTAACTTCAAAGCAAAATTGTACAACACTTCACTTATTATCGCCTGTGGGCACTTGTAGTTCCTCTTATACGGCTTAATTTCCCAATTTTCTGCAATCACTCTTTCAGAATATTTTTGTATATATGTAACTGCAGTGTTTGCCGCCTGACGCTTTGATATTTTTTCTCTCTGATAATACGCGGCAGCCTTTTCGGCGGCTCTCCAAATCGTATTGAACACTTGGGCAGTCGAGAAATTTTGAAGAACAAAGTCTAAATACTGAGTTGTTTTTTCTCCTGCAGAAAATTCAAAATGATGTTCATTGAGAACAAAATACAAATACTCTTTACATTCGGACAGAGCCACCTTTCTCCATAGTTCTAAGGCTTCTTGGCACCATTCCTCTGACCATTCATCGTTTACAAGCTTATGCAGTTCTGTGACAAGTCTCTTCGGATCATCTGGTGTTAGCTGACTAATCGAGGGAGCATAGTATACATGATAGATATAAAATCGAGTTATCTCATCGTTTACGAATGCTTCTGGTTCTGTATCTGGATGTACATAAATTAATTCGTTTTGGTGAAGCTGCTCTATTATCTCAGTCGAAAAATCTGAATCAGCCGTTAAGGGTTGCTCGAACATTGAAACGGGCATTATTTTGGTGAGATTTTCACATGCCCCACGCAAAATACTTATCAAGTAAATTATGTCGGTCAAAGATAGGGATGCAGTATCAAGTGGCTTGCGATGAGATAAGCTATAGACTTCGCTTATTTTCTGTCGAAGTTCAATTTTTATGGCTTCACGGGCTTTTCGAGTCACTTCTTCTTGTTGTTTTCTCTCTTCAATTTCCCTATCTCGTCTCTTCTTTTCGCATTCACTACAAAGAAATGATTGCTGTCGATAAGAACCGTTTAGTAAATATGGGCGTTTTTTTGTGAAGTCGTTTCTTTTAGAGAACAGAAACGATTTTTCACAACTAGCGCAATTCCAATCACTTACATAGGCATTACAGGCTTCTTTGATTACTGAAGGCAGTTTCGCCTTATCGATTCTTGACAGTTCTGCTAAAACACTCACTTTGTGAACAAATTTCAGATTAGAATCTACCTCCCAATACAATTTACAGATGGAAGCAAGTTCTTTGTTGTCAGTGAGAATGTCGAGTTTAATCATGTTTAATTTTAGAATTTCGACCTAGAGAGCGGGCTAACGTAATGTATATGACATCACCTGTCCAAATAATCCAGCTAGTATGTCGTATAATCATGTAAAATTAAAACTATCTCTTTGTTAATATTGATTAAAATATAGATAAATACGACAAATCATACAAAAATACGCCACCCTCTCAGCCAAAGAAATTGCTGGATCAGGTGCGGGACAAGATTCGCTTCAAATACTATAGTTTAAGCACTGGAAATATCTATCTTTCCTGGATCAAACAATTCATTATTTTTCACGGCCAGCGTCATCCAGCCGAAATGGGTGCTGCTGAGGTGGAGTCATTTTTAACCTACCTTGCCACTGAGCGGCATGTCTCCTGCTCGACTCGAAATCAGGCGCTGTCGGCAATTTTGTTTCTGTATCGTGATGTATTGGCAATGGAACTGCCCTGGCTGGATGGACTTGAGTGCGCTAAAAAACCGGAACGATTGCAGGTAGTGTTGACGCTTCGGAAGTACAGGCATTATTGAGAGAAGCGGAGACCGCTCCGCCGCCAATCGGTTTAATCATAAAGTTGCTGTACGGCACCGGCATGCGCTTGATGGAGGCAGTGCGGCTGCGCGTGAAAGATGTGGAATTGACGCGCAGGGAAATTATTGTCCGCGATGGCAAGGGCGGCAAAGACAGATTGACAATGCTGCCGGATAGTCTGCTGGAAGCGATGCGTGCTCAATTGGCGTTGCGCCGGCAGTGGCATGAAAAGGATGGCGTTGGGCAAGGCGGATGTCCGACTGCCGGACGCACTGGCTGTCAAATATCCCATTACCTCAGGGGAATGGGACTGGCAGTATGTGTTTGCGGCAAAAAATATTCGGTTGATCCTCGCAGCAAGGCGGAGCGCCGCCATCATATCGAGGAAAGACAGGTACAGCGATATGTCAAAAAAGCGGCATTGGCGGCTGGCATTGCCAAGCCGACTTCACCGCACACTTTGCGCCACAGTTTTGCAACGCATATGCTGCAGGCCGGTTACGATATTCGCACCGTGCAAGAGCTGCTTGGCCACAGCGACGTGGCGACGACGATGATTTACACCCATGTGCTGAACAAGGGCGGCAAAGGTGTTATCAGCCCACTGGATCAATTCTGGCAGGCGGATTGAAAAAGCTTGCGGAACCAGAGTTTCTCATACTCGATCTCTCATATCCCGCAAGCTATGGAACATGCATAAAATAACTTACCGAGCTAAACAGTGAATACAGTGCGAATGAATTCGCACCTACAGCCTGAGTAATTTCATGCTCATCACTATGTTGTTTTTTATAATTCCCTCGTCGCGCTGAATTTGATGTCAGGCCAGCGCTCTTCAGTCAATTGCAGGTTGACGCGGCTGGTAGCCAGATAAACCAGATAACCGCCGCCGTCTTCTGCCAGGTTGTCAAAAGCTTTATTCCTGAATTCCTCCAGTTTGCCGGGCTTGTCCGAGCTGACCCAACGCACTGTCGAAACCGATACGGCGTCATACACGCACTCGACATTGTATTCGGCCTTCAGGCGGTAGGCAGTGACATCAAACTGCAGCACGCCCACGGCGCCCAGGATCAGATCATTATTTTTCAGGGGCCTGAACAACTGCGTCGCGCCTTCTTCGGTCAACTGCACGAGGCCTTTTTGCAGGGCTTTGACGCCTTTGTC
>CAYPJI010000072.1:0-7203 GCA_964411045.1 uncultured Methylobacter sp.
GCCCAGCGTGCCGCCGCTCAGGCCGATCAGCACATATTTAAAACCGCTTTCCTCGTGTTTGGGCAGCAATTTTACCCAGAGCAGGCCTTCGTCTTCGCCCTGTTTCGCCATCGTAAAGTTATCCTCCAGGGATACCTCGCCGCTTAACAATAGGGCCGGCGTGGAGCCCACCGACTCATCGAGTTTTTTAACCGTAACCTGTTCCAGGTCCGGATCATAAAACCAGACTTTTCCGGCATTGGATATAATTTGCTGCTGAATGGGCTTTTTATAATCCCAGCGAAACTTGCCGGGCCGCTGCAGATAAAACACACCATAACTGGTTTGTACCGGATCGCCGGCTTCATTGATCAGCACCTGTTTAAAATCGGCCGTCAATGTCCTTGTGGCGCTCAGGAATGCTTTCAGCTCCCGGACCGGCCGGTCTTCCGCATAGCCGGCACCGCTAATAAAGGCCAATACCAGCAAGATCAGACGAAAATAATTAATTTTATTCATAGATGCCCTAACTTATTGCGGAAAAAGATTGTTGAAAAAGGTATTAACCCCATCGGCCGGCGCGGTTTCCGCACAGGCGGCATACTCAACCGGAGCGGAACCGGCAATATAAGGGTATTCCCGTGCGCCCTCGCAGGTTTCATTCGCCAGCAAACCGCTATAAGGATCAACCCAGGCCATTTTGATATTGTCCGGCGGAACCAGATTCACCGGTTGCGTCGAAATCTGTCGCATCAGCGATATCCAGACTTGCAGAGCGCCGGTCGAACCGGTCAGGCCGATAGGCTTATTATCGTCGCGGCCCACCCAGACCACGGATAAATAATCACCGGTGTAGCCGGCAAACCAGCTGTCTTTCGAATCGTTGGTCGTGCCGGTCTTGCCGACCAGGCCATAATCATACGGAAACGCCGAATAGGCTGCGCGCCCCGTGCCTTCACGCATGACTTCCTGCAACATTGTGTTGACGATGTAGGTAGCGGCGGGGTCGACCGCCTGCTTGACCGTAAACGGATAGCTTTGCAGACGTTCGCCACTGGCCGCGACTACGGCCCTGATGCCCCGCAACGGCGTTGAAAAACCGTCGCCGGCCAGCGTCTGATACATCTGAGTGACTTCCATCGGCGTCAATTCCGCGGCGCCCAGCAAAAACGAAGGAAACAGGTCGACAGGCCGCGTCACGCCCATATTTCTCAAGGTCTTGACTGTTCTGGCGATGCCGACATCCATGCCGATGCGTACTGTCGCCAGATTGTAGGAGTGCGCCAGAGCTGTATGCAATCCGACGTTGCCGTGCTCCCTGTGATCGTAGTTTTTCGGCTCCCAGATCTTGTTTCCGCTTTTAATATGGATGGCCGTGTCGCTTATCGGTGTCGTGATTGTATATTTGTCCGGATACTCCAGCGCCGTCAGGTAAACGACCGGCTTAATCAAAGAACCGATCGGCCGGACCGCATCCAGTGCGCGGTTAAATCCAGCCGCCGAGTTTTCCCGGCCGCCGGTCAGCGCGGCAATTTCACCGCTATCCCTGCGGGTCACGACGACAGCCGTTTCAAGATCATTGGCTTTGGGCCGTTTCTCCAGCTGGTCCAATTTGGTGGCGACGGATTTCTCCAGCGCATCCTGAACCACGGTATCCAGCGTCGTAAAAATAGCCAGACCTTCGGATGTTAAATCTTCCTCGCGGTATTCCTGTCTCAACTGCCGTTTGACCAAGTCAAGAAAGGCTGGATAGCGGTTTGCCGAACGATGCGTACGATCAACCACATTCAGCGGCTTCGCTTTCGCCGCAGCCGCCTGCTCAGGCGTGATGTAAGCTTCCGCCGCCATCTCATCCAGAACCAGATTGCGCCGTTGCAGGGCGCGCTCGGGATAACGCCGCGGATCATAATAAGAAGGCCCGCGAACCAGGGCGACCAGCGAAGCCGCCTGTTCCAACGGCAGGTCTTTTAAACTGCTGCCGAAATAAAATTCACTGGCCAGCGCGAAACCATGCACTGCGCTGCCGCCGTCCTGGCCGAGGAAAACCTCATTCAAATAAGCTTCAAGAATCGCATTCTTGCTGAAGCGGGCTTCCAGTATCAGCGACATGAAAACTTCATTGACTTTACGCGTCAGGCTGCGTTCAGACGTCAGGTAAAAATTCTTGACCAACTGCTGCGTGATGGTACTGCCGCCCTGCACGATGCCGCCGGCTCGGACATTAGCCCACATGGCGCGGGCGATGCCTTTCAGTGAAATGCCGAAATGGTCGTAGAAGTCCCGGTCTTCAGTCGCCAAGAGGCCTTTAATCAGCGCATCGGGCGCGTCCTGCCATTTGATCAGGATACGGTCTTCCTTGATAGTGGGATAAAAACTGCCGATCTGCACCGGGTCCATGCGCACGATGGCCACTTCTTTCGATTGCGCCAGATCGACGATATTGGCTATGCCGGAATCGGAAAAGCCCACACGCAAAAGGCTGGATGACTGCTGCTGATCCCAAAAGGTGAAACCGCGGGTCTTCAGGCTGACATACGGTCCCTGTCTGAAATACGTACCTTCCGATGATAACCGGGCATCCTTGCGATAATGCAGCGTCTGTAATAAATCTTCAAATTTTGCCGCGGAAAGGCCATAACCGGCATAGAGTTCAACCGGGCTGGCGTAGACACGGGCGGGGATGGCCCAGCGATTCCCTTCAAACTGCTTGCGTACGTTATAATCCAGATAACCCAGATAGCTCAGCAGAACAAACGTGAACCCGGCAATAAAGGCCCAGATCGACTTTCTAAACCAATGAGAAGCCGGCCTTTTCACCTTTTTTTTCTGGACATATCGAACCCCGCGCTTTTTCGTTTTTTCTACCATAGCCTCTTACAATATTCATTTTCATAATTATCATCCTGACAGCATTTCTTATTATACATAAATAGGATTGCCTGAATCAGCAACCCTCAATCTATCTGTATAAAATGAACGATAAATGAATGATACAGGCTGGCTTTTAAAAAACGATTAAATCAGGCTCAGCTGGCGCAACGGGACTTAGTCAAACCGTGCCTCCGGAAAGCGCTTCGGGACGAGAGTTGCTCGTTGGGCTTGCCGAAAATGTGGCCTTGGCCGTAATTGATACCGATTTCCTTCAGAATTTTGATCGTTCGGGGGCATTCGACATACTCGGCAATGGTTTTCTTGCCCAGCTTTCTGGCTATCTGCTGCATTGAGCGGACCAGTATCTGGTCGGTTTCATCATTGACCAGATTCTGTATAAATTGGCCATCGATTTTCACATACTCAACGGGGAATATTTTCAGATAATTGAACGAGCAAAAGCCGGCGCCGAAATCATCCAGGGCAATCTGGCAGCCCAATGCACGGATCTGATTAATCATGGACAGGGTCTGCTCAAAATTGCCCACTGCCGCCGTCTCAGTGATTTCGAAGGTGAGACGGTCGCCGCCGACCCAGGATGCCTCCAATTTCTGCTGAATGAAGGCGGCGATCGAATCATCCTGAAAGGCCATGCAAGACAGGTTGATCGCCAACTTTACATGCGACAATTCCTGTGGCAGTGAAGCCAGAAAGTCTATGGCTTTATCGACCACCCAGGCATCGATGCTGTAAATGAGCCCCATCCTTTCCGCAACCGGGATGAATTCGCCCGGATCAATCACATGCTGGTCGCTGCCTCTCATTCTGATCAAGACTTCATAGTGGGAGATTTCGCCATCGGACAAACCCACCACAGGCTGAAAAACAAGAAAGAACCGGTCATTCAACAGCGCATCCCGGATCAAGGACATCCAATGGATATCGCGCTGTCTTTCCTTGAAGGCCTGATCATCTTCGCAATACAGCCATACTCTGTTGCGGCCTTTGTGCTTGGCTATCGAGCAAGCCTGATGCGCTCTGGATATCAGCTCGCCGGGATACTTGACAATTCTGGAAGATTTTAGAGAAGCGATGCCGATAGAGGCCGTGATGTGGTAACAGGCATTGTCGATGGTAAAGCGAAATTCATCCAGTCTTTTACAAATACGCTCCGCAATAACCATTGCATTATCGAGAGTCGAATTTTCCAGATACAGGCATAATTCGTCCGACCCGACCCGGGCGAACAGCCCTTTTGCCTGAATCGCTTTTTTGATAACGGCCACTACTTCAACCAGCAACCCGTCGGCGGCCGCAAACCCTTCCAGATCATTGATCAAGCCGAATCTGTCCAGATCGATAAACAATAACACGCCATTTCGCTGGGATTTGGCATGTTCATGCAGTTCCATATACAGATGCTGCTCAAGATTGCGCCGGTTCAGCAAGCCGGTCAGATCGTCATGAACAACCAGATATTCTAATTTCGCATTAAGCAATTTGCGTGCGGCCAGCTGGGAAATCAGCTCTTCTCTCTGCTTATAACGCAGAAAACGCTCATCCTTCAAGACCAAAA
The DNA here is from genome assembly GCA_964411045.1 of uncultured Methylobacter sp. GTDB lineage: Bacteria > Pseudomonadota > Gammaproteobacteria > Methylococcales > Methylomonadaceae > Methylobacter. Next base: position 4,427 of record CAYPJI010000072.1, read on the forward strand.
GAAACTCAACCAGCATGAGCAATTCGGTAGCGAGGTACGGACGAACCAGCTCATAAAACTGACATTTGCCTCCCAATGCCGGAGTTTTGCTCTTCGACTGCTCATCAACGAGCATAATGAAGGGCAAGAAAATCCCTTCATCCTCATGCAGTGAGAATTGGCTCAATTCCTTAATCTGGCAACGGGGCAATTTCTCATCAATGATAACCGCCCCCAATAGCTCCGGTTCATGTTGATAGGCGCGCAGTATTTCATGGATCTGATCGCCATCGGCGGCAACAGCCAAGTTATTGAATCCCCGCGCTTTCAGAAATTCTATCATTTCAATTCTTGAGGCAGGATCTGCATCAGCAACAATAATTTTTCTTTGTTTTTGTAAACTGCTCAACATCTTTGACCTGCCTCAACACGGCGTTAACTTTTCTGAAAAACATCCTATACACTTCCTGACGAAGTCAAGGCGGATTGAAATAATTGAAAAGCTTAACTATCGTTAATGTAACACTTGAAAAATCAATAACATTTTTCAGTATAAATAAGAAACCTTAAATTCCCATGATTTTTCTCAGTTACAACCTTATAACTGGCACGCCCGCGTTGACTGACGATGACCACCATGCAAATCTGTTCAGCTTTGATCCTTATCAAACAGGGTTGGCCGGTTATACTTCGAGCACAACCTTTCCGGTCATGTGCCCTTCGCCTAATAGTTTATGCGCATCGGCCGCTTGATCGAGTTTCAATACATGACTGACGCGCGTCTTTAGATCCCCGCAGTCGATCAGCCCGGCGCATTGCTTTAAAATCTCCACATGCTTTTCGCGCGCGGCATCAAGTTCTCTCAGCATGGGCGTCAGCATCAATTCAAAACCGATCTTCAAATTGCGCATGCGGGCCTCAGCCAGACTGATCATGCCGGGGTCCAGCAACGTCACGATACTGCCGAAATGAGCCGTAGCCTCTATGCTGGCTTTAAAGACCTCAGGACCGACCGTATCGAAAACCAGATCGGCGCCCTTTCCTTCGGTCAAGCTGTTGATACGGTCCAGCAGATTCTCATCCCGGTAAAAAATAACGTCATCCGCGCCCAAATCGCGCACAAAATCGGCTTTTTCCCGGGAACTGACCGTCGTGATGACACGGGCGCCTTTATGCTTGGCCAGCTGTATGGCCACATGCCCTACGCCGCCGGCGCCGGCATGGATCAGGACCGTTTGCCCCGGCTGCAGACCGCCTCGCTCGAACAGGGCACCCCATGCCGTAATCAGGACCAACGGCAGGGCCGCCGCTTCGGTAAACGAAATGATTTTAGGTTTCAAAGCTACCCAGCGGCTGTCGACCACCGTATATTCGGCATAATTGCCCTGCTCTTTTCCCAGGCCGCCATTGCAAAACCATACCTCATCGCCGACTTTATAATTTGTCACATCATCGCCTGCGGCAACGATGGTACCAGCGCCATCGCAACCCAGCACGGCCGGCAGCGCATCCTTATAGAAAAGCCCGTTAGCCCGCACCTTGGTGTCGATGGGATTGATGCCGGCTGCCTTAAGGCAGACTTTTACCTGAGCCGGATGAGTTATTTCCGGTTCCGCTATGTCCTGTAACTGCAGAACTTCCGGACCGCCTTTTTCAGTCATTAATACTGCTTTCATCGTCATAACTCCATTGCTTAATTTGAACTTTAAAAACTGCTACCGTGTGCCTGTTTCGGTTACTGACACTGATTTCTTCCGACAAGTTGCCTAGGATACAGTCTCACCCCTCACCCACTGGCCGCGGTAATCCGCATAGCCATAGTGCTTTAATAAAGTGACTTTTTCGGACGATGCCTCATAGACATCAGGCAGATTATGGCCGTTAAACCGGTTGGCCTTGATCAGGCTATAGGCTCCGAGATGTTTAAAGACCACACGATCGCCTACCTTTAACGGTTTGTTGAACCGATATTCGCCGAATATATCGCCGGCCAGACAGGTGCAGCCAGCTAAAACGGCCGCATACGCGCCTTCCGGCACATGTTCGTGCAGTTCGGGCTGGCGCTGATATTCAAACACTTCCGGATTATGATTGACCGACGTATCGAGTACGGCGATGGCTTTGCCGTCGCTGGTAAACGTATCGATCACGGTGGCGATCAGATGCCCTGCCTGCCCGACCACGGCCTTGCCCGGCTCGATATAGAGGTCAACGCCAAAATCGCTTTTCAGCCGGCGAACCAGATCAATAAAGCGGCTGTGATCTTCGATCCGGTTGAACAGATAGCCGCCGCCCAGATTAAGCCATTTCAGGCGTGTGAATCTTGAGCCTAAATGGGACTGAAGTTTTTCTATCGTTTTGATTAGCGGCGTAAAATCCGTTGCTGAAAAAATAGTATGAAAATGCAAGCCATTGATCTGGTCAAGGAAATTCGAACGGCACAATTCATCGATATCGACGCCCAGTTTTGAAAACGGCCGGCACGGATCGAAACGCTCATCATCAAGGAAAGACAACTTGGGGTTCAGCCTCAAGCCGACCGAAGATTTAGCCCTGGCCGCATCGCCAAAGCGCTGATACTGATTTAAAGAATTGAAGCTGATGTGCGTGCACAGGCTTGCAATGTCATCGAGCTCATCGGGTCTGATGCCGGGCGTTGTTAAATGTATGCTGCCCTGCCCTGTCAGAATTTCATCAGCCAGCCGCGCTTCAAACAGGGAGCTGACTGAAAAACCATCCACGACAGGTTTCGCCAGCTCAAGCACAGAGGAAAAAGGCAAGGCCTTGATCGAATACAA